>JAAYQH010000325.1 GCA_012519365.1 Planctomycetota bacterium
CCGCCGGCCCCGAACGCTGGGTCTTGGGCGACATCGGGCCGTGCGGTGATTTTTTAGAACCATTGGGATCGGTTAAAGAAGTGCAGTTGGCCGCGGCGTTTGCCGCGCAGGCTGAAGGACTGGCCGAAGGCGGTGTCGATGGCTTTATCATTGAGACCATGACCGCATTGGAAGAGATTCTGGTGGCAATCGCTGCGGTGCGAAGTATTACCGATGAACTGCCGATTTTCGCATCGTTGGCCTATGACCCCGCCGGCCGGGAAGCGCGAACGATGATGGGCATATCCCCGCAAGATGCGGTTAATCGACTGGCCGATGCGGGCATTACCGCCATCGGCTTTAACTGCGGCACGCTCGATATGCCCGGCTATGTCAAACTGGCCCGAACATACGCCCAGGCCGTCGAGCAAACGGGATTGCTGCTGCTGGCCGAACCCAACGCCGGACGGCCGGAACTGGAAGGCGACAAAGCGGTGTACAAACTCACACCGGATGATTTTGCCGAAACAATGGCCGAGATCGCCGAAATCGGCGTAAGACTGTTGGGCGGCTGCTGCGGCACAACGCCGGAGCATATCGCCGTTGCGGTCCGTAAAATCAAACCCTAACCACAGACCTTCTTTATGGGCACTTGAGACGACAATGGGATTTCGACTGTATAACACACTGACGCGAAAAACAGAAGACTTCGAACCGGTCGAACCGGGGCAGGTAAGGATGTATGTCTGCGGCCCGACGGTGTATGGACACGCGCATCTGGGACATGCCAAAAGTTACGTCAGTTTTGACGTGCTGCTGCGGTATTTGCGCTATCTGGGATATGCGGTCACCTATGTGCAAAACATCACCGACGTAGGGCATTTGACCGATGACGCCGACGAGGGCGAAGATAAACTGGCCAGGCAAGCCCGCAAAGAGCATCGCCACCCCATGGCCATTGCCGAATATTATACACGCAGCTATTTTGAAGATATGGACGCGATGCAGGTGCTTCGCCCGGATATCAGCCCGCGAGCAACCGGCCATATCCCCGAGCAAATCGAACTGATACAGATATTGCTCGACAAAGGCTATGCGTACGAGGTCAACGGGTCGGTATATTTTGAAGTCTGTAAATTCCCCGACTACGGCAAGTTGAGCGGACGTAACATCGACCAGATGCAGGCCGGTGCCCGCGTCGAGGTCAGTAGCGAAAAACGCCACCCGGCAGATTTTGCGCTGTGGAAAAAGGCCGAGCCGAACCATATTATGCAGTGGCCCAGCCCATGGGGACGAGGGTATCCGGGCTGGCATCTGGAGTGCTCGGCGATGAGCATGAAGTACCTGGGCAAGACGATCGACATTCACGGCGGCGGCATCGAAAATCAGTTTCCGCACCACGAATGCGAAATCGCCCAGTCCGAGGCCGCCAACGACTGCCCGTTTGTCAAATACTGGGTCCATCACAATATGGTGACTGTCGATGGACAGAAGATGGGCAAAAGCCTGGGGAATTTTATTACGCTCAAGCAGATTTTCAAAGAAGGACATCCGCGGCTAAGCCGCACCTACGACCCGATGGCCGTGCGGCAGCTCATCCTGCAAAGCCACTACCGCAGCCCGATTGACTTTTCTGACGCGGCCCTGACGGCAGCCCAAAGCGGCTATGACAAAATCACCGATGCCGTCCTTAAGGTCCGCAAACGCCTGACATCGGCACCGGACGGCGCCGCGGACACAAAGATTCTTGAAGCCCTGGCCACATTGAAAGACAAGTTCGAGGCCGCAATGAATGACGACCTGAACACCGCCGTGGCACTGTCGGTTCTGTTTGAAATGGTCAGGCGGGTCAACGCCCTGCCGGATGACGGGGTAACAAAAGCAACCCTTCAAGCGATGGACACTCAATTTCGCACCCTCGGCGGCGATGTGCTGGGCATTGTCAAGGACGACTATTCCGCCGTCGGTGGTGCGGACGATGCTCTGCTGGCTCATCTGATCGGCCTATTGATCGAACTCCGTCAGGCCGCCCGCAAAAACAAAGACTTTGCCACCGCCGACGCCATCCGCGACAAACTGGCCCGGCTCGGCATCATTCTCGAAGACAAACCCGGCGGCATAACGACGTGGAGACGCGCAAACGGGTAACCGCAGAGACGGCAAAGGTGAAGGTGACGTGTGAAACCTGATATGGAAAGTCTGAAGTTTGAGTTCTGAAATCTGAAATGATTATAGTAGGCATCGATCCCGGTTTACAGGTGTGCGGTTATGCGGTACTCGAAAAGCTGCTGCTGCGCCAGAGCTTGCTTGAGGCCGGCGTGTTTCGCACAGACAGACAAGCCGCGCTCGAGGACCGGCTCAATCAGATTGCCGCAGATATCCAGACAGTGCTGGACACATACAGCCCCGATGTGGTGGCGGTTGAACAATTGTACGCCCATTACAAGCATCCGCGAACCGCAATCTTGATGGGCCATGCGCGAGGCGTGATTTTGCAGCGGGCCGCACAGACTGGAGCGGTGGTTCGGAATTTCTCGGCCACGCGAATCAAAAAATCCCTTACCGGCAACGGCCGAGCATCCAAAGGGCAAATGCAGCGAGCCATCCAAACGGTGCTGAATCTGCCTGCTCCGCCGGAACCGGCGGACGTAGCCGACGCCATCGCCGCGGCGCTGTGCTGCGCCAATGAGAAAATTCTTCAGATAGAAAGCAAGGTGGATTGACATCGATTGAAAATCTCATCTTATGTTGAAAAATGTCGTGTGAATTCTGATTTTTCAGTCTAAAATGCTCGTATGATAGCTCAAATTGAAGGAACATTGACGGACTTGAACGAAGACAGCGCCTGGGTGCAGACGGGCGAGGTCTGTTATGAACTAATGCTGCCCGGCTACGCGGTGGTTCAGCTCAGCGGACAGATCGGCCGGCCGGTTACGCTCTGCACATTCGAATATTACGAAGGGACATTGGGCGGCGGCAACCTGATCCCTCGGATGGTGGGGTTTCTGAATCGCAGTGAACGGGATTTTTTTGCGATTTATACCACTGTCAAAGGAATGGGCATCAAAAAAGCCCTCAAATCGTTGGCACTGCCCATCGAGCGGATCGCCTCGGCCATCGAAACCGGTGACGAAAAACTGCTGGCCACCCTGCCGGGCATCGGCAAAAAAATGGCCCAGATGATCGTGGCTGAACTGGGCGGCAAACTTAAACGCTACGCCCATGAGGCCGTCGAACCGCAAGGGCGAACGGCATTTAGTATATTTCAGACCGAAGCCCTCGAAATCCTCATCGCCTGGGGCGAAAAACGCGCCGAGGCCATGGAACTGATCGAATTGACCTGCCGCAAACACCCTGATATCAAGACTGCCGAAGAGCTGGTGCCGCTGGTCTATCGCGTCAAACAAGGCATCGAAGCCTGATAAGTTGGCACTGAGTGACACAGATTAACAGCGGCTCGCACAAATTTTATCAAAAAAATGACCGCAAAATTTCTACCTAAAGAACAGAATAAAAGAATGACAAACCGAGGGAATGGTTGCTGCTATCGGGTCCTTAATGGAGTGATGGGACCTGGGGGCACATTGAACTATTTTGGGAAAAGCGTTGCTGTCAAACGGAGAATGCCTTAGTTTGGAAAAATCAGTGAAAATCCGTGTTCAGCCGTGTCTAAAGAAAAAAGATTATGTCGATTGATCGAGTATTGAGCGCAAACAGCGGGGGCGAGAAGGAAGAGGTGTTTAACAACGCCCTTCGCCCCAAGCGGCTGGTCGAGTGCATCGGCCAGTCTAACATCAAAGAAAAACTGTCGATTGCGATCACCGCCGCCCGACAGCGCGGTGAACCGCTGGAACATATTCTGTTTTACGGCCCGCCGGGGCTGGGAAAAACCACGCTGGCCAATATCATCGCCAATGAGATGCAGGCCGCGATTCGCGTTACCTCCGGCCCGGCCCTGACTAAACAGGGCGACGTGATGGGCCTGCTGAGCAACATCAACACCGGCGATGTCCTGTTTATCGACGAGATTCATCGGCTCAGCGCGCCGGTGGAAGAGTTTATCTATCCGGCAATGGAGGATTTCAAGGTCGATTATACCGTGGACAGCGGCATGCACGCCAAAACGATAAACTTCCCCCTGAAGCGGTTTACGCTGATTGGAGCGACGACCCGAGCCGGACTGCTCAGCTCGCCGCTGCGAAGTCGTTTTGGGATGCTGCATCATCTGGATTTTTATACCCTTGACGAGTTAACCGAGATCATTCGTCGCTCGGCGGGTCTGCTGGAGTTAGAGTATGAGGACGGCACCCTTGAGATGATCGCCGCCCGCTCCCGCGGCACACCGCGGATTGCCAACCGCCTGCTCAAACGGGTCCGCGATTATGCCCAAGTCAAAGGCTCCGGCCGTCTGACCGGCGAGATCGTCAACAGCGCCTTGGCGATGGAACGCATCGACCCCTTGGGGCTGGATGATTTAGATCGGGCGTTTTTGCGGGCCTTGATCGAGGTCTACGACGGCGGTCCGGCCGGCATCGAGGCCATCGCCGCAACGTTGGGCGAAGAACGCGACACCCTTGAGGATGTGGTCGAGCCGTACCTTTTGCAGATCGGCTTTGTTCGACGCACCAAACGCGGTCGCGAAATCACGCGAGCCGCCTGCGAACATTTGAATATGAAACTAAAAACGCCGCGAAAAGAATCCGAAGCCGGCTCGCTGTTTGAAGAATAAAGATGTGGGGGAACATAATTATTGCTGACCGGATCATCGAAATTTTTGGATTCCATTGGCAATATCGCAATAAAATGAGGTATTGAGCCGTCATTTCAATAAAATCGGCCTTAATCCGCCCCATTCCCGGCTGCACGCCGGCACAAATAAATTAGTTCCTTGACTTTGTCGGACCAACGAGAGAAAATTTGGTGTTTTGTGTATTAATGCCAATTTGGACATAATTTGTTTTTTAAGAAAGGACAGTGTATGAGTGTATTAACCGCGTTGTTGATCACCTGCCTGACGTTTAGCGGTTTCGCAGTAGCGGCTGATAACCCTAACCCGAAAGCCACAGTGGTCAAAGTAAACGACAAGGTCATAACTGAAAAAGAAGTGACCGATGAAACCAATAAACGCGTGGCTGCGCAAGCCCAGCGGATGCCTGAGGGTATGGAAATCAGCGACTGGATGCGCAATCGAATCCGCACCAGCGTGGTGGATATGATGGTGGATCAGGCGTTGGTTGAGCAGAAATTGGCCGAGAAAAAGATTACAATTGACGACGAAAAGGTCAACAAGCAGATTGAAGACATCGCCAAAAGTCAAAATCTCAAGATGGAAGACATTGAGGCCGAGATTGCCCGCTTTGGGATGACCATGGACGATTTGCGGGGTCAAGTGCGAAGACAATTGCAAATCGACGCGTTGATCGACAGTGAAATGAAAAAGGAGGAGATCACTGAAGAAGAGATCAAGACCTTTTATGAAGAAAATCCGCAATACTTCGAAAGCCCCGAACAGGTTCGCGTTGCTCACGTGCTGATTCTGACCCAGGGCAAGAGCGATGAGGAAAAGGCTGAGGCCAAAAAGAAGATTGAAGAAGTCCTCAAAAAAGCCAAGGCGGGTGAAGATTTTGCAGCCTTGGCCAAGGAATACTCCGAAGACCCCGGCTCCAAAGATAACGGCGGTGAATATACCTTCCCGCGCGGCCAAATGGTGCCGGAATTTGAAGAAGTTGCTTTTACGCTGAAAGAAGGGCAAATCAGCGACATCGTTGAAACCCAATACGGCTATCATGTGATTAAAAAACTCGAGCATCTTGAGGCCAAAAAGCAGACGCTGGATGAGGTCAAAGACCAAATCAAGGACTTTCTGACCCGGCAAAAGCGCAATCAGTTTTGGCAGGAATACCTCAAAAAAATGCGAGAAGGCGCCAAGATAGAATTTTCCGAAGCCGAAGAGAAATTGCGAGAAGAAGGCAATCGCCCCCCCGTTATGCCTCGTCCGGCACCGCAGGGATAAACGGACCTGGTCCTAATCGACGCTGCCGTCGGCTGCCTTTACACAGCCGACGGTTTTTTATGCGCGGAGTTTCGAGATAGTGGAGGATAACAGGCAAAATGCGCCCCAATAGCCCGATAATGTTGACTTTCAGGGCAGATTGTGGTATGTTTAAGCCAGACACCAGGAGATAACCATGCGACATTTAATGCGGGGTATGTGGGCTATTTGGGGTATTGCGGGCCTTGTTCCTTCTTTTCTTGTCGCTCAGGGCAGGCCGGACATTGAGGCACTGCGTCAGCGTGTTCGTGAGAAGGGCTATACGTTTGAGGTTGGACCGAACCCGGCAACGGCCTACACCCTTGAGGAACTTTGCGGCACGACAGTTCCGCCGGATTTTGATCAGCGCATCAAAAAAGCAGCTCCGGCCGAGGCTGGACCGATACCGGTGTCGTTTGACTGGCGGAAACTGGAGGGGTGCACGCCGATCAAAAATCAGGGTGGGTGCGGTTCCTGTTGGGCTTTTGCGACAATGGGAATTGTCGAGAGCCAGTATCTGCTGCACGAGGGGATAGAGCTGGACTTCTCCGAACAATGGCTGGTCAGTTGTACCGATGCGGGAGGATGCAGCGGCGGGTGGTACGGTGCGGCATTGAACTATCTGATCGCCGAACCTGACTATCTCGGCAAGAGCGGCGCACCGCTTGAGGAGATTTATCCCTATGAGGCTCGGGATGCAGACTGCGTCCTGGCTTCGGATGCCATGCGGTATTCCATTACCGAATGGAGCGGGATTCAGCAGGACATTGACGCGATGAAACGGGCCATTATGAGCTATGGGCCGATCGCAGTAACGGTTTACAGCAACGATTTATTTCAGTGCTATGTGGGGGGCATTTTTAATGCGCACGAAGACGGCGCAACCAATCACGCCGTCGTGCTGGTCGGCTGGGATGATGCCCAGGGAAAAGAAGGCATTTGGTATCTGCGCAATTCATGGGGAGCCGGCTGGGGCGAAAACGGCTACATGCGGATTGAATACGGACGCAACAATGTCGGATTATCGCCCTGCTATGCAGTGTTGACGCCCGAAAATGAACCCAACGAATTGCACGTGCCCTCGGCGTTTCCGTCCCTTTCGGCGGCAATGGCAGCGGCGGCC
>JAAYQH010000326.1 GCA_012519365.1 Planctomycetota bacterium
CCGCCCGCGGCGTTCGGGATATGTGGACGACGACGGTGGCGCTGGCGGTATGCCTGTTTGACTAACAGTCCGGTGAGATGACAGAGCGGCCTTTACAATTTGGTGATTTTGAGCCGGAATTTCGCGACCCCGGCACCGCCCGAATCGTGCTATTGCCGGTTCCTTATGATGGGACAAGTACATGGGTTAAAGGGGCAGATTGCGGTCCGGGGGCGATTCTTAAGGCCTCCTATCACCTTGAGTTTTATGATATCGAGACGGATAGCGAGGTCTTTCGCGAGGGCGTTTATACGGACGCACCGATAGCAGCCGGGGTTGAAGCCCCTGAGCAAGTGGCTGTCGAAGTCTATCAAAGGATGGCAAACTGGCTGGATCATGGCAAATTTTCGGTTTTGCTCGGCGGTGAGCATTCTGTGAGTATTGGGGCGTTTCGCGCTATGGCCGAGAGGGTCGGCGATCTGACTATCCTCCAATTGGATGCCCATTCAGACCTTCGAGACACCTATGAAGGCAGTCCCTGTAACCATGCCTGTGTGATGGCCCGCGCCAAGGAAGTCGCTCCCATCGTGCAGGTCGGTATTCGGAGTATGGATATCGCTGAAAAATCCGCAATGGATAGACGTCGGGTGTTTTTTGCACATCAGATCCAAGGTCGGTCACGTTTTGATTGGATTAAAGATGTTGTTGCTCTGCTGACAGACAATGTGTATTTAACGATTGATCTGGATGCCTTTGATCCGTCGGTCTTGCCTGCGACCGGCACACCGGAGCCGGGGGGGCTGGGGTGGTACGATGCGATCGAGTTGGTCAAAGCAGTCTGTGAACACAAAAACCTTGTCGGATTTGATGTAGTTGAGCTGTGTCCGCACAGTTGCCATTGGGGGGCGGATTTTTTTGCGGCCAAGCTGATTTATAAAATTTTAACCACTACATTTTGCCGCTAAAGCCTTTTTCTTCTTCGTGCTTTGGTTGTCCAAGACGGCTTGGGTGAGAGTTTATTTATCCGCGGTCTGACAATTCTAAAGAAAACACGTCAATTTACCCGATGACAAATCTTGACGGGACATAATGATAGAACCATAATGGCTAAACACGGCCTATGGTTAAACGTTTATTTTTTCAGTTCAATGGAGTGATTATGAAGTTTAAGTCCATCTGTGTTTGCGGGATAGCGGCAATGGCGGTGTTTACCGGATGTAAAACTGCTGAAATAGTTGAAAAACCTGATTATGAACGCCAATTGCCGCCGGGTCAGTATGCCCTGCGAAAGATTACCGATCCGGCGATGATTCCTGATTTCACCTTCGCGTGCTATAATACGATGGACCTGCGTCGGGCGGTGGATCACAGCCTGAGCTATCTGTCCAAACCTTCCAGCCGTCAGTTTTTCCCCAGCAACGGCATTACGCATGACCATATGGTGGCCAGTTTGAAGGCATTCGGACAACTGCTTGATCAGGGGTTGGTCGGACGCCCACTGGAGGCGGCAATACGCGAAAAGTTTGATTTTTATCAATCCATCGGATGTGATGATCGCGGAACAGTTTTATATACAGGATATTACACTCCTATTTTTGAAGGCTCTCTCACGCGAACCGAGGTCTATCGTTATCCGCTGTATGCCCAACCGAAAGACCTGGTCAAAGGCCCCGCCGGCGAGATCTTAGGGCGGGATATGGGCGGCGGGGCGATTGTGCCGTATCCGACACGGCAGGAAATAGAACAAACCGGAATGCTTCAGGGGCAAGAGATTGCCTGGATGGCAGATCCCTTTGAGGTCTATATCGCGCACGTGCAAGGCTCGGCCAAACTCCGTTTGCCCGATGGCAAATTGATTACCCTTGGGTATGCAGCCAACAACGGCCATGAATACCGCAGTGTTGGTCAGAAGATGATTGAAGATGGCATTGTTCCCACTTCGGGATTGAGTCTGAAGGCCATGATTGATTATTTCAAGGCTCACCCAGAACAGATCGATCGCTATATCAATCAGAATCCGCGGTATGTATTTTTCCGCATTGATGAGGGTGACCCGCGAGGAAGCCTGAATGAGCCGGTGATTGCAATGCGTACGATTGCTACCGACAAGTCGATCTATCCGCGCGGTGGCTTAACAGTGATAAAAACGCGCTTGCCCCGGCCAATGGGCGGAGCGATTGCAAAAGCGCCTTACACGGGTTTTGCGTTGGATCAGGATACCGGCGGGGCGATTCGTGCACCGGGGCGTTGCGATGTGTATATGGGCATTGGCGACCAAGCCGGGCAAATGGCAGGGCAGGTCTATGAGGAAGGGACGCTGTACTATTTGTTTTTGAAGCCCGGCGTACGGTAATGAGCAGCGCAATATTAACACTGATTTGGGGATATGATGGACATAAAACTGCGGTTTCTTGGCGCGGCGGAAAATGTAACTGGTTCACGGCATCTACTGGAGTTCAATCACTCTAAAGTGATGGTTGATTGCGGCCTCTATCAGGAACGCGAGTTGCGCTATCGAAACTGGGAGGATTTCGGCGTAGAGCCCTCCGATGTGGACGCGATTTTGCTGACTCACGCCCATTTGGATCATTGTGGGTTAATTCCCAAGCTGGTTAAAGAGGGCTTTAAAGGGCCGATTTACGCCACAGAAGCCACGGTTGAAATTGCCAAAATTGTCTTGCTCGATTCCGGTAAACTGCAGGAAGAAGACGCTGAATTCAAACGCAAACGGCATAAACGGGAAGGCCGAGAAGGGCCGCGTCCGGTTGAGCCGTTATACACAATGCAGGATGCCGAGGCCTGTTTTGATCTGTTTAGGCCGGTTCGATTAAAAGAAACAGTTCCCATTGTCGACGGTATCGAGGCCAGTTTTTATAATGCAGGGCATATTCTTGGTTCGGCGTTTATTAAAGTAGATGTTTGTCTGGATAGCCAGTGTCGAACTATTCTGTTTACAGGCGACTTGGGACGTTACAATAAACCCATTCTCCGTGATCCGGCCACCTTTACTCAAGCCGACTATTTGTTGGTTGAATCGACTTACGGCGATCGGACACATTCAACAATTGAGGACACCAAAGAGCAACTTTGCAGGGCTGTGAATGAGGCACATCAGGCCGGCGGCAATATTGTAGTCCCCAGTTTTTCCATCGGGCGCAGTCAGGAAGTCTTGTATTTTATGAATGAGTTGTTGCGGGAAGATCGTATCCCCCATACGATGACATTTTTGGACAGCCCCATGGCCATCAAGGTGACCGAGGTCTTTAAGAATCACCCGGAGCTGTATGACAAAGAGATGGCCAAACTGGTATTGCAGAATGAATCGCCGTTCAGTTTTGCCGGTCTTAAACTGGTACAGTCCACCGCAGAATCCAAAGCGATAAACCATATTCGCGGAACGGTCATGATTATCGCCGGCTCAGGGATGTGTACGGGGGGCCGCATCAAACATCATTTGGTCAATAATATTACGCGTCCGGAAAGCACGATTTTATTTGTTGGCTATCAGGCCAGAGGAACGCTGGGACGCTTGATTCTTGAAAGAACACCGGAGGTGCGTATCCTGGGCCAAACTTATCCCGTTAAGGCCAACATTGCCGAAGTGCACGGCTTCAGTGCTCACGGCGATCGAGAGGAAATTCTGAGCTGGCTCAGACATATCAAAACACCGCCTCGCAAGGTCTTTATTGTACACGGCGAAAAAGAATCGGCCTATGCGTTCAAAGATTATTTGATTGAAAATACAGGGTGGGATGTCGTCGTGCCGAAATACCAAGACGTGGTCGAAATCGACTGAGCTGAACAGGGAGCTGCATTTGTTGACGGTGGGGGCTTCTGGGGACCGTTGCGATAAGCGTTTGGCATGAATTTTTTAATAGAGGTGACAGCCTGAAAAATACCCCTCTGCATCCCCATCGGTTAGTCCCGCAATGGCGCGAAGAGGCTTTTCCGCCTGGAAGGGCGCAAAAAAAGAGCGGCTTTAAGCCGCCCTGTATACCACGTCGAGTTGAAACATAAATTAACGTTTGGAGAACTGAAAACTGCGTCGAGCACCGGCCTTGCCGGGTTTTTTCCGTTCGACCATGCGGCTGTCACGGGTTAGGTAGCCGCCTTCGCGAAGCACCGGCAGGAGGGTCGGGTCGTAACTTTTTAATGCACGAGCAATGCCCAGCAATACCGCGCCAGCTTGTCCGGTTGTTCCGCCGCCTTCGACACGAACAAAGACATCCACATTCTGGCCGCAACCAGCGGCGACCAGGGGAGCTCGTACGGCGTTGCGATCCTTTTCCAGTTTGAAGTACTCTTCTACGGTTTTGCCGTTGATGGTCAACGCACCGGAGCCAGGGCGAATTCGGACGCGTGCGACGCTGCTTTTACGCCGCCCCGTACCCCAGATAAAACCACCTTTGTCAGGAATCCCCTTCTGAGTGAAGGGGGCGGCAACCGCTGTTTTGTTCAAAATATTCGGATCGATCAAAGGATTTTCGTTATTCAGTTCTGCCATATTTATCTAAATTCCTGTGAAAGGATTCGGTTTCTTTTGCGTTACAGTTCCATTTTGACCGGCTGTTGGGCGGTATGCGGATGCTCCGGACCTGCATAAACCTTGAGCTTGCGGAACATATCATTGCCGAGCGTGTTTTTGGGCAACATCCGCTTGATTGCCAATTTGACCAGGCGATCGGGGTGACGCTCCATCAGCCGGGCATAGGTATAGGTTTTCTGTCCGCCGGGATAGTGGCTATATGTCTGATGGTATTTGTGTTCGGCTTTATTGCCGGTCAACACGACTTTGTCGGCATTGACGATGACCACAAAATCACCGGTATCCACATGCGGGGTATAAACGGGCTTGTCCTTACCCATCAGTGCCATTGCTACCTTGACTGCCAGCCGACCAAGGACCTGACCCTCGGCATCCACAAGACGCCACGTGCGTTCGACTTCGTTTTTCTTGGCTAAATAGCTTTTCATATTGATGTACAACTCCCAAAGTTTCCTTTATAAAAGAGAAAAGTATAGGCGATTTTCAGAGGGTGTCAATATATTTTTTGCAAAATTATGTGAAAGACCGGTTTTCGGGATGGCAAAACGATAATTAAGGGGAAAAAAAGTATTTTCGACAGGTTTAGTGATCAGAGAAGCTCGCTTCGGTATTGTTTGGTTGTTTTTTTTGTGATTTTTTTGAAAATTCGACAAAAATAGACCACATCATTATAGCCGCAACGCGCGGCGATGTGATAAAGCGGCAAATCATAGTGGCGCAACAGGAACTTGGCGCGATTGATGCGGACATAATTGACATAATCGCAAAACTTCATATAACCGTTCGTCTTAAACAATCGTGAGAGATGGTTGGGGGAGATGTCAAACTGACGGGCCACGGATTCCCGCGAGATTTCCCCTTGGAAATTTTCCTGAATGTAGCTGCAAATCTCCTGAAACAGCATATTGGATTGTCTGAGAGCAGCGGGATTATTGTGTTTCAGTCGGTTTTCGTAGCAATTCAGTAGCGCTTTGGTTAAATGATCAAACGCGTCAAATTGGGTATTTAATTGCTGAAGTTCCAGAATGGCGTCAATAATTCGCTGTTCCGGTCCGGCCATCGCAGGAGGCAGCGCGACTTTGGACGCCTTGACGTCTTGACCGCCGCTGACCAAACTGATGCCGGTATGGCGTTTACCGAACAAAAAATGAAGCGTCTGGCAGCGATACTGCATTTCGGGCTTGTCCCAGCAGTTGGGAGGAATGAAAATGGCTTGGCCGGGCTTAAGGGCAAGGTCCACGATTTTGCGATTTTGCTCCAGTTGGGTATGGTAAATCCCACTTATTGGGATGGTCAGACGTGGAAAATGAACGGCAAAGGCCATTAAGGGCGGAGGGGTTTTGTTGCCGGCAAATATGACCTTTTTGCATTTGACTTTTTTAAGGACGTTTAATATCTTTAATTGTGTTTCCATGAGTTGTGCTGTTTGTTACGCCAGTCTTATAATAATGCGTTATCCTAATAGGCCGGGGCTTTTTGTTCAAGGCTAATCTGTTGAAAATCAGTAAATTAGTACTACAGCGCAAATAGTTACGGATCATGAGGCACACATGGCCTCAATTGTTTTACATTTATGTTTAATCGTTGAAGCTCGGCGAGCGTCTTTTTGGTATGCCCGATCCGCGCCTCGCGGTGGCGAGATTGGTAATACGCAATCACGTTGGCTGTGTGGCGATAACG
>JAAYQH010000327.1 GCA_012519365.1 Planctomycetota bacterium
CAATTAAAGTGGTACGCGAGCTGGGTTCAGACCGGCGTGAGCCAGGTCGGTCCCTATCTGCCGTGGGCGCAGGAATCTTGAAGGGATGTTTCCTTAGTACGAGAGGACCGGGAAGCACCGACCTCTGGTGTACCAGCTGTCGCGCTAGCGGCACCGCTGGGTAGCTATGTCGGGACAGGATAACCGCTGAAAGCATCTAAGCGGGAAGCCCCCCCTAAGACGAGGATTCCATGGACAATGTCCTGAAGAGCCCTGGAAGACTACCAGGTTGATAGGCCGGGTGTGTAAGCGGCGAAATCCGCTCAGCTAACCGGTACTAACGCTCAATCACTTGACCATATCAATCATGGGTTGATATGGGGCCGCAATTCGCAATAGGTTTGCAGCTTTAATCGCTCATTTTTATCCACTGTGAATTTGAAAAGTTAAGAGAATACCGTGGGTTGGCTATTTGGCCAAGAATGATAGGTGTTGTGCCTATCCCACGCACAAGTTTCCTGGTGTCCATACGTTCGGGGAAACGCCTGATCCCATTCCGAACTCAGTAGCTAAGCTCGAACGGCCGATGATAGTCCTTCGGGGCGAAAGTAGGTGAATGCCAGGATTTATAAGGGCCGGGTCGTCAAGGCGACTCGGCCCTTTCCTTTTTGTGTTTTAATACTGTTTTTTTATTCAATTTTTCCTGGTTATGATGTGAGTTCAAAATAAACTGTCTTTGGAGAGGCAATCCGGTGGAGCCTATGGATTTTTTGGCATTTTCTGTGGCTGTAGTACTGGCCGGTTTCGGGTCTCTGATGGGGGCGTTTTTTTCAAAGACAAAGGGTTGGAAGGTGGTATTTTTCCTGGCGTTGGGCCTATTTCTGCTGCTGGTAGCAGTCGGCCGTGTGCCGGCGCTGCATTATCGGCTGGCCTATTCGTGGTATGGACGGGGACGAGTGGAATTATTCTTGTTTTCGTTTTGTATTCCATTGATGTTCGGGGTGGTGGTGCCACGGTTTGGCGACGCTCGACAGCGGCTGATGGTGGGGCTGTTGGCAGCGATCGGGACGATGTATTTCGGGTGGCTTCCATTTCTTGAGTTTGCTTTGATGCGTCCGCGTCTTGCTGCGCTCCAGACGTGGCGAGAGAATGAGGTTTGCCTTCAGACGACCGATTTTACCTGCGGCCCGGCCGCGGCGGTCAGTGCGTTGGCTCAGCGGGGTGTACACGCCGAGGAATCCGAGCTTGCGATTGCGGCTTATTGCACGCCGAGGCTGGGTACCTCTGTCGGGCCCCTGGTGCAGTCGATCGAATCGCTTTACGGCGACCAAGGTGTTCGCTGTCGTATCGTGCGTTTTGAATCTGTTGAGCAATTGCAATCGCGATGTCCGGTGATCGTGCCTGTCAAATATCGGTTTATGACTGATCATTTTGTTACCGTCTTACAGGTTGATGAGGATGTAGTGGTTGCCGATCCGTTAAAGGGTCTTGTGCGATATTCAAAAGACGATTTTGGAGGGATTTGGCGTCACGTTGGCATTGTCGTCCATTCACGTGAGGCCACCGATTTGAAGACCCCTTAAACGATGAAGTTTGTTGGTTATGGGATGCAATATGTCTTATTTCCCTTAAAAAGGCACTTTAGGTATACAAAGTCCAATGAACGGCCCTCAAAAGTTTAGATAATTTCCCTGAATGAGTCAAAGTAAGGGGGGTGTTTTGTCGATAGAATGGGTGTTCAATTGGGTAGCGGTGCCGTGTATGGGCCGCCGGACGCAAAGAGTGCGAACCAATATGCCCTTAAAACAGTATAGAATAGGCACTGTTTTGGATGTCGGAGTGTATTTGACAGCAGCGCGAGTTATGGTACAATCAATAAGGATGAAAAAGAGTAACTCATAAAACCCAATGGAGAATAATATGTTTGAACGATTTACAGACCGTGCGCGAAAGGTGATGGCCCTTGCCAACCAGGAAGCACAGCGGTTTAATCATGAATATATCGGTACCGAGCACATTTTGCTGGGGTTGGTCAAGGAAGGCAGCGGTGTTGGGGCGAATGTGTTGAAAAACCTGGATGTGGATATTAAAAAACTGCGTCTGGAGATAGAAAAACTGGTCAAAAGCGGACCAGATATGGTGTCGATGGGCAAGCTGCCGCAGACGCCTCGGGCCAAGAAGGTGATTGAATACGCAATCGAAGAGGCGCGGGCGCTGAATCATAATTATGTGGGCACCGAGCATATTTTGCTGGGACTGCTTCGTGAGAGCGAAGGCATCGCGGCCCAGGTGTTGATGAATCTGGGGCTGAAGCTGGAAGATGTGCGTCAGGAAGTGTTAAATCTGCTGGGAGCGGGTGTGGAAGACAACAGCACGTCGTTTCAACCGCCTATGGACAAGCTGCCGTCCACTATGGCGGCTCAGCAGGCAGCGGCTCGTGCCAAAAGCAAGACGCCGGCGCTGGACAGTTTTGGAAGGGATTTGACCGAGTTAGCGGCCAAGAACGAATTGGACCCGGTGATCGGACGCACGACGGAGATCGAGCGGCTAATCCAGATTTTGTGTCGGCGAACCAAGAATAATCCCGTTCTGCTGGGTGAAGCGGGCGTGGGCAAGACGGCGATCGTTGAGGGTCTGGCCCAGAAGATCGTGGCGCACGAGGTGCCGGAATTGCTGAAGGACCGCCGGTTGGTGGTGCTGGACTTGGCGATGATGGTGGCCGGGACGAAATATCGCGGCCAGTTTGAAGAGCGGATCAAGGCCGTCATCAACGAGGTTCGTCGGGCCGGCAACGTGATTTTGTTTGTCGATGAGCTGCATACGCTGGTTGGGGCCGGCGGAGCGGAAGGCGCAATTGACGCCTCGAATGTGCTCAAGCCGGCGCTGGCACGCGGTGAGGTGCAGTGCATCGGGGCGACGACGTTTGATGAATATCGAAAATATATCGAAAAGGATGCGGCGCTGGAGCGGCGTTTCCAGACGATTATTGTCGAGCCGCCGAGCAAAGAAGAGGCGGTGCGGATTTTGAGAGGGCTGCGGGATCGTTATGAGCAGCATCACCGCGTTCATTTTACGGATGCGGCGCTGCATGCGGCGGTGGAGCTTTCGACGCGGTATATCTCCGGTCGGTGCCTGCCGGATAAGGCGATCGATGTGATTGACGAGGCCGGTGCTCGGGTTCGTCTGAAGAATATGACGCCGCCGCCGGATCTGGCGGAATTCGAGGCCAAGGTCGAGAAACTCCAGGCCGAAAAAGATGAAGCGGTGCGAAACGCCGATTATGAGCGTGCCGCGGCCCTGCGTGACGACATCCAGCGGATTCTCGACGAGAAGGCCGAAGTGCAGCGGCAATGGCAGGAAAAGAACAATCAAATCGTCGGCGAGGTCAACGAAGAGGTGGTCGCCGAGGTGGTCAGCAAGATGACCGGCGTGCCGTTGACGCGACTCGAAAAGGAAGAAGCGGAAAAACTGCTGGAGTTGGAAGCGGAGCTGCATAAAACCGTAGTTTCTCAGGATGAGGCGATTGCAGCGGCGGCCAAGGCGGTGCGTCGCAGCCGCAGCGGGCTGAAAGACCCCAATCGTCCGATGGGCAGTTTTATTTTCATCGGGCCCAGTGGTGTGGGTAAGACGCTGTTGGCGCGGGCGCTGGCAGAGTTTATGTTCGGGGATCCGGATGCGCTGATTCAGATTGACATGAGTGAATATATGGAAAAGCACAATGTCAGTCGTCTGGTCGGTGCGCCTCCCGGGTATGTGGGGTATGAAGAAGGCGGCCAGTTGACCGAGCGGATTCGCCGTCGGCCGTATGCGGTGCTCCTGCTGGATGAGATCGAAAAAGCCCACGGGGATGTGTACAATATTCTGCTTCAGATTATGGAAGAAGGCCGGCTGACCGATTCGTTCGGGCGGCATGTGGACTTCCGAAATGTGATTTTGATAATGACCAGCAATATCGGAGCGGATCTGATTCGTAACCAGTCGGGTTTTGGTTTCGGCAAACGCACCGAACAGGCCAACTATGAAAAGATGAAGGAATTGCTGGATAAGGAAATGGAACGTCATTTCCGGCCGGAATTCCTGAACCGTTTGGACGCGACAATTGTGTTCCATGCGTTGACCCGGAAAGACCTTGAAACAATTGTCGAGTATGAGTTGAACAAGGTCTTCAAGCGGCTGATTGAACAAGGGTTGCATCTTGAGCTGGACAATGCGGCCAAGGAGTTCTTGATTGACAAGGGGTATAATCCCGAATTCGGTGCTCGTCCGCTTCGTCGGGCAATTGAGCGGTATATCGAAGACCCGTTGTCGGAAGACCTGCTCCGGGGCAAGTTCAAGGGCAAATCGGTGATTCGGACCAGCGTACAAGACGAGGATCATCTGCGTTTTGAAGGCATCCAGATTCCCGATAAGGAGACGGTAGAAAGCGAAGCCGTGGTGGTGCATTCCGCCGCTGACGAAGGCGACAAAGCTGAGCCGGACGAATAAGCCCGGCCAACGAAGGGATTCTATGGATCCGGTCAAAACATATGAAGAAAAGGATGCCTTTGCTCGTCATTGCGGTGTCGAAGTGCTTGAGATTGGCAAAGGAACCGCCCGGGGTCGGCTGAAAATCGGCCCTGAACATCTCAATGGAGTCGATATTGTTCATGGAGCGGCGATATTTACATTGGCCGACGCGGTGTTTGCCGCGGCGGCCAATTCTCATGGGTATGTGGCGGTGGCCATCAATGTAAACATTTCATACCTTAAAGCAACCAAAGAAGGCATCCTGTATGCCCATGCGGTGGAACACAATGAACGCGGGCGGGTCGGCTGCTATACGGTAACGATAACCGACGCCGCGGAGCAAACCGTGGCTCTGTTTGAAGGGTTGGTGTATCGGAAGTTTTGAGAAAAACGTAGGGATGCAGGATTTCAAAAGGGCCAAAAATAATTTTTAATTATCTGATAAGAGGGGTGGGTCGATTACGTCTAAAGAGAGAATGTGACGTTAAACGAAGAAACGGTTTTTGACAATTACAGGAGAGATTCCAATGAAGTACAAAGGTGTTTTGGTGTGGACGTGCGTGTGTTTGGCTGTGTTGACGGTGGCGGCTTTTGCGGCGGATACAGATGAGCACACCTCCAACGGCCAGACGGCGGTGCAAAGGCCG
>JAAYQH010000328.1 GCA_012519365.1 Planctomycetota bacterium
CTGAGGACTGTGTATAATACCGGGCTGTGAACCGACCACCGTTGGGGATCTGTAATACGGGCGGTTTGGATATATGTTTTTTGTCCGTGGGCATCGATCACCGCCCCGGTATGAGACACTTTAGCAACCACCAAATTGTCTGGATTTAAGATGTAAGATGTCAGATCAATGGGGCGTTGAGCTGCATCGAGGTTGTCAATGGTGGTTTCAATACGAATTTCGGCCTGGTCAGTGCTGACCTGGGGTGTGGTTACATACACGCCCCAGGCGGCGATGCGTACTTTGTCGGTAATGCATAGCCGCGCCGGCCGATAAATGCCCGACCCGGTGTACCATCGCGAATCGGCATAGTCGGAATGATCGACACGCACCGCCAGTACATTGTCATCGCCGTTGTAACGAATGTGCGGCGTAAGATCATAAACAAAACTGATATAGCCATAAGGACGTTTGCCCAGAGAGTACCCATTGATCCAGACTTCGCTGTTGCAATAAATGCCGTCAAATTCGACAAAGACGGATTTGCCGTTAGCCTCGGCATCCAGCTGAAACGTCTTGCGATACCAGCCGATGCCGCCGGGCAAATAGCCGGTACCGCTGGCCCATTGTTCGCTGTACGGCCCTTCGATGCTCCAATCATGCGGGACGGAAACAGTTCGCCAGCGGCTGTCGTCAAATGTGGTTTTTTCAGCACCGGGTACATCGCCTTTGTGAAAGGTCCAGTCGCTTGTCAACGGCACGTATCGCCGGGGGGAATCGGGTTGACAAACACCGGCGGGAATCAGCACGCCGGCGACTAAAACCATCACACCAAGTAATGAGCGATTCATGGGACAACTCCTTGGGGGTGTAAAGCGTTTGCATTTTGTTCTTTGGTTAATACCTCAGCGACCGGCGTCAATCCAAGATCACGCAGCATCCGCATATCCTCCTCAACGGAACGGCCGGCAGTGGTCAGATAATTGCCGGACAGGATGCTCGTGCAGCCGGCAAAGAAAATCCAGCTTTGCAGGTCGCGCAGGTTCAACACCCTGCCGCCGGCGACCTTTAGATGGGCAGTGGGCAGAATGAAACGATACAGGGCAATGATGCGAAGGATGTCTCGCGGCTGCAATGTTTCGGCCTTTTCCAAGGGAGTTCCTGCTATCGGATGAAGAAAGTTCATCGGAACGGTATCAACACCCAGGCGCCTTAACTCAAAGGCCATATCGAGACGATCTTGCTCGCGTTCCCCGATGCCGAAGATGCCGCCGGCGCAGACGCCCAGCCCTGCCGCTGCGGCCGCTTCTATAGTCCGTACGCGATCCTCGTAGGAATGGGTGGTGACAATCTCGGGAAAATGCCGCCGCGATGTTTCAAGATTATGATTGTAACGCACCACGCCGGCCTGGGCCAGCCGGAACATCTGACGGTCCGACAAAATGCCCAGCCCCATACACACGCCCAGTCCGTATTCGTTTTTGAGGCGGCCGGCCAGCGCAATCAGCCGCTCCAATTCCGAATCGCTGACGGCTTTGCCGCTATAGACAATGCCGAAGTTGGGCACGCCTTTGCGTTTGGCCTCAGCCGCGGCGGCCAGAATCTGTTCATCGCTGAGCACCTTCGGGGTTTTGTCAATACCCGTATCATATCGCACTGACTGAGCACAAAACGCACAATCCTGATTGCATCCGCCCAGTCGACCCGGCACAATGGAACAGACCCGCACCTGATTGCCGAAAAAATGCCGGCGGATTTGATTGGCCCAGTACAGCAAATCATCGAGGTCGTCCAACGAGGCCGCTAACAGTTCCTTCGCCTGCTGAGGGGTCAAAAGGTCACCGGCCAGGACTCGTTCGGCCAATGTTTGTATCGTCAAATTCATTTGTGTTATCTTCTCCAAGCCACATCTGTTCAAAAGGGAAACTCAATGTTCGAAAATCCGCTGCCGGACAAGAAACCGTCTTCCACCGGACACTGCGGCGCCGCATGCACGCCTGATAATCCTGCTGTCGAATTGCCAAAAACACGTAACGCCGGTCGTTGGTTTCATAACTATCCAGGCCGTCGCAGTCAGCGGCAATCTGCTCAATCCGATAAGCAAACACAATCACCGCCGCCGCGCGGGAAAACTGCCGTTCAAACCGCCGTCGCCAATCGGCCAGCGCGACCACATCGTCGGCAAAAACCCATGTTTGCAGCCCCGTACGACCGGCCAAAGAACGTCCACGAAAAATGCGCCCCTTTAATTCTACCAAAACGCAAGCGCCTTGATGCGGATAGATCAAATAATCAAACGTTTTGACAGCGCCGCCGCCGAACCGACAGCGATGGGTCTGATCGACCCGGGCAAATCGCACCCCCTGCTCACGGAGCCATTCTTCAAATGCCTTTTCGTAATCATTTTGTCCGTTTGGCTTGGCATGCATAGCGATGGCAGTAAACCGCAAATCCTGCCGAAATGCAAGTTTTTTATGGCGCTTTTGCGTTCTGCTTCAGCAGGAAATAGGGACTCAGACGTAATAGTCGCCGAGGCTTTCGGGCTGGTAAAGGATTTTCTCGATTGTCAGATGAGGGGAAATTTGCCGCCCTTCGACCTGCCCGATCATCGCCAGGCCGAGCGGCGAGAGAATCGAAAACTTTCGTTCCTGATGGTTCGCCTGCGGCGGATAAACAAGGCTGACACGAAAGGCTGTGCCGCGGCGGGACCGCAACAAGAGGACCGAATTCATCGTAACCAAATCGGGAGGAATGGCCTTGCAAGGGTACAAATAGCCCCGATGAATAAGTTGACGAAGCTGCTGGAGATACGCAGCCTGCGAGGCATACGCCGGTTGATGCTGCTTGGTCAGCAGGCCTTGAAAACGATAGTAATCAATCTCGGAAAAAATACGCGGCTGCTGAACCGGCCGATGAAAAAACCGCTGCCGAAAGGATTCCCAAAATGTCGGCGGTTTAATTTGTTTAGCGGTATGCAGCATACCTCTGCGTTCCTTTCTCAAAGGTCATAATCGCCGGCCGCTTCCGGTTGGTAGCTGATCCCTTCTATTCGAAATCGGCGTACGCCGGCCGGAACCTGCCATTCCACAGTGTCTCCTATCCGGTATCCGAGCAATGCCGTCCCCACCGGCGCCAAGACCGAAAGTTTGTTATCCTGCGGGTCGGCGTCCTGGGGATAGACCAATTGATACTCGTACAGGTTACCGTCGTCCAGGTCACGCAACGATACTGTTGAATTCATGGTCACCACATCAGGTTTAACCCGTTTGGATGAGATAATCCGCGCACGTTCCAACTCGCTCTGCAGTTTGTTCAGACACGCCTGATCTCGGGCCGGAATGCTTCGCATCGCCTCAATCATCGCCACTAAACGTTCATGGTCTGCCTGAGTCACCTGGATCTTCCTGGTCGCCATGACAAAGTTCCTTTCAGCATCGCACAGACCCCTCGGCGCAGAACAAAGTACCGCCCCGAACGGACATCCTGTACTTATTATATCGGCTTGTTTACGTGTATAGCTTTTATGAAAATTACTTCTGCTCATCGTATCAATAAGCCTGCCTGCTGTCAAGACAATGCGACAGGATACAGACAGGCTTGAAGACGTGCCGTCCGAAAACAATCAACCCCGGCCATCTGGCGGGGCAAAATCAGTCCGAAAGCGTATCCCAAAGATAGGATTCATCAATTGGCTGCTGAGTTCCGGTTTTCATATCCTTGAGAAGAATTTTGCCTTCGTTGAGATATTCTTGCCCGATAATGAGTGTTTGCTTTGCCCCGCAGGCGTCGGCCTGCTTGAGTTGTTTGCCGAGATTGGCCGCTTTGCAGCTAAACTCCGTCGCTTTGCCCGCAGCGCGCAGCTGCGCAACGATTTCCAAAACCTTGGGCATCAGATTCAAATCGGCACAGGCCACAAAATAATCCATTTGCCGTTTGAACATCGCCTCATTAATCAGCCCTCGCTCCCGGAGCAGAATTTCCAGGACGCAATCACCCATGCCCATCCCTGTGGCCGAGAGAGCCGGGCCACCAAAATCGCGCAGCAGATTGTCATAGCGTCCTCCGCCGCAGACCGCTCGCAAATCCCCCACGGCGTCATGCACTTCAAACACCATGCCGGCATAGTAAGCCAGTCCGCGAACGATACTCATATCGAATCGGCAATAGTCGGCAACACCCATCGCCTTTAAATAATCAAAAAGTTGATGGAGTTCATCCAACGCTGCCTGAGCTTGCGAATTTGACGTGACATTCGGAACAACTGACTGAATATCCCCAACCGAATGGGTCTCCAGTAAAGCCAGGATAGTGTGAACCGCTGTTTCAGAGCTTACCGCCTCGGTGAGCATTTGTGCAAACGTCTCGGGCGGCAGTTTGGCCTTTTTGTCGAGAATAGGATACAAAGCATCCAGTTTATCCTCGGCAATGCCCAAATGCAACAGCAGAGCCGCCAACAGCTTACGACTGGAGATTTTGGCGATGACATCCGCAGCGGTCAACCCCACCGACCGCAAATAATCCAGCGTGCAAAAAACCACTTCGGCATCGGCCAAAATGTCATCAACGCCCACAATATCGATATTCCATTGAAAAAATTCGCGGAGCCGACCTTTCTGAGGCCGTTCGGCCCGACACAACCGAGGCACAGAGAACCACTTGATCGGCCGCGGCAAGGCGTTAATTTGTTGGTTGATCATGCGTGCCAGCGTGGGAGTGATTTCCGGCCGAATCGCCAGTTCCCTTCCGCCGCGATCGGTCAAATGAAAGAGCTGCTCGACAATTTCGTCGCCGCTTTTGATCTGGTACATTTGCAGATATTCAAAAATCGGCCCGTCATATTCGACAAATCCATTGCGCAGCGAGACGCTTTTCCAGCCGTCGCTGATATAATTCCGCACCGCCATTTGCGGCGGATAAAAATCACGTGTTCCCTTGACCGGTGGTATTTTCATATAAATTATTTCGTTTTAGACTTCTTTTTCGTTTTTTTCTTTGTTTTGCAGGCCTGTAATTTATCAAACACCTTTGGCCCGAATTTGATCCGCATATATTCTTCCATTTGCTTGTCACTGGTAAAGTGCAGTTCGTAGTCGTATCCGCAGCCGGTCAGATCGCAGCCATCGGTGTTGTAAGCCCGGCAGATTTTTGGCCGCATGTCGTACATTTGACACCGATAATCTGTTTCGGATAAATAACGACATTTATTGTTCACGTTCAAATACCATTGGCCCTCCTCTACAAACACCGTCACGTTTTCATGGGCCAAGTACCAGCGAATATCGTCATAATCGCTCCAGTCTTCCGGATTATCCAGCGGCAACGCGAAATAGCGGCAGCACATGCCGTTACACTTGACACAGGCCGGGGTCATCGTGTCGGGCTTTCTTTGTTTCGCTTTTTTTTGTTTCGATTTCGCAGTTTTTGAGGCTTTACCGCCATTTTTTGCCATGGAACAACTCCCGGGAGCACGTTAGCTTTTTTGAAAAATTGCTCAAAAAGACGCATTATAGAGAAAACCCTTTTGACGTCAAGTCCGCGGCCGGATTGGAACAATTTGAGTTGACTTGAGACACATTCGCGGCTATGGTTATAGCATCTGTGTGAATAGCATAAATCCAATATGTTGACAAAAAATGACCCAGCCGACAATACAATCTTCGGAGACAGAAACTGCCGCAACGCCGGGCAATATGTCGTATCCGCTCAATTTCTTGGTCTCGGCGGCGTGTTTTGTCATTATCATCGCCGGTATAAAAGTGGCGGTCAATATCGTGATTCCGTTTTTGCTGGCGGTTTTTTTGGCCATAATCAATACGCCCGCTTTATTCTGGATGAAAAAAAAAGGGATTTCGACTTTTTTTGCAATTCTCCTTATTTCACTGGTCATCTTGGCGATTGGGTTGCTTGTCGGGTCGTTGCTGGCCACGTCGATCGCGGATTTTACCCAAGCCCTGCCGGAGTATGCCAAACGACTCGAAGAGAATACCAACGTGCTGATGAACTGGTTGGCTGAAAAAGGGCTGGAGGTTCAGGGTTCGCTTGAGCAACTGATCAAACCCGACGCCAGTGCGGTAGTCAAATTTGTGCGCGAACTGCTGACTCAATTGGGCAGTCTTTTGAAAAACGGCTTTCTCATTTACTTGATGATGGTTTTTATGCTGATGGAAGCATCGGGCCTTCCAAGTAAAATACGCGAGGCGTTGAATTCTGAAGAAACCTTTGAGAATCTTTCGCAAATTGCCAATAACGTGAAACGGTATCTGGCGCTGAAAACGGCGGTGAGTCTGGCCACGGGGCTGCTGGTGATGGGAGTGCTCATCGTACTGAAGGTCAGCTATCCGGTCGTGTGGGGGCTGATTGCGTTTTTGCTGAATTTTGTTCCGAATATCGGGTCTATCATTGCGGCCGTGCCGGCGGTTTTGCTGTCGCTGGTGCAGCACGGTCCGGCCACGGCATCGCTGACGCTGCTGGGTTATCTGGTGATCAATATCTCTATCGGCAACTTTCTTGAGCCGCGTTTGATGGGCCAGCGGCTTGGATTGTCTACGCTGGTGGTCTTTTTGTCCTTGATATTCTGGGGGTGGGTATTGGGGCCGATGGGCATGCTGCTGTCGGTGCCGCTGACGATGACCGTCAAAATCGCCCTTCAGACTAATAAAGAAACACGCTGGATGGCGATGCTTCTTGGCTCTTACAATCCCCCGTCCGCTTCTGATGAGGAAGCCTCACCAACCTCGCAGCGAACCCAATAAGTCTGTTGATTTGATATATTGATCGTGTCGGTATCGGCTTTCCCTTCGCAAAACGGCGATGGAATCATCATCATCAGGCGAAAGGTAACCTAATGCACACAAATCCGCAATCTTTAAGGAACGTCAACAACGCATTACTCCTTGAGCTTTTGATTCTCTTTCTGTTAGGTCTGCCGACTGTCGGAGTGGCCGAGGCGGGCCGTTTTTCAAAACGATGGGTCTATGTCTCCAGCAATCTTTATGTCGATGCCAATCTTGAGGAGCTGGAACGGCTGCTGGTACGAGCACAAAAAGCGGGATACAACGGTGTTCTCTTTAACGACTACAAGACGTTCACCTGGTGGCAGCTGGATAATGCCCGGCGATGGGAAAAAAACGCTCAGCAGGTGCGAGCCATCACGCGGAGATTGGGAATGGAACTTGTCGTCTGCGTCTTTCCATTTGGTTACGCCGGACCGTTGTTGTGGCATGATGTCAACCTCGCTTCGGGAATGCCGGTCAAAAACGCACCGCTGAAGCGTGTGGGTGATGAATTGAAACCCCTTCCGACGGCGGTTCTTGTGAATGGATCATTTGAACAGTACACCGACCACCACGCCTTGCATTATGCGTTTCAGGATGCGCCCGGCACGGGATCGTTCATCGATCACAATGTCAAAAAAGAGGGGGAGGTTTCGATTCGTTTTGAAGACATCGGCGCTGTCAACTCCTCGGGCAACGGCCGACTATGCCAGCAGATTGAGGTTCGCCCATGGCAGCAGTATCGGATTCGCATCTGGATGAAAACGCAGGACCTGACGGGTGATGAAATCAAACTATTGGTGCTTGGCCGCGGACGCACATTGCAATGGCAGCATCTCCAGGTCAAAATCGAAGGACAATATCATTATATCGGGCAGGTGAACCATCTTAGCACCGATTGGGTCGAGCAAAGCGTAACTTTTAACAGCCTTGACAATGAGACGGTTATGGTATATGCGGGTATCTGGGGCGGGCGCACAGGCAAGCTCTGGTGGGATGATTGGCGTATTGAAGCGGCGCCGGTCTTGAATGTGTTGCGTCGCGACGCTTTGCCCCTGACGATAACGGGAGAAAACGGCGTCGTTTACGAAGAAGAACGCGATTTTGAACGTATCACGGACCCCAGCCTGGGCTGTACGCCCTGGCCGGGATCGTATGACACCCGCCATAACATGCCGCTGATTCGGGTGACAGCCGATACACGTATCGCTCCTGACGAAATCGTTTATCTGTCTTGTTACCATCCTGTTTTGATCTACAGCGGCCAAGTCAATTGCAGTCTGAGCGATCCAAAGGTGTTTGCTTTGTGCCGGCAGCAGATTGACTATACCGAAAGTGCTCTGCAGCCGGATGGCTATTTTATGTCCCATGATGAAATTCGATGTGCCGGCTGGGAGCCCGATCAGATTAAGACTTTTGAGTCCACTGGCCAATTGCTGGCGTATAACGTTCAAACCTGCTATCAAATTATCCGTCAGGCCGCCGGCCAAAAACCCGTTTATATCTGGTCGGATATGTTTGATCCCTATCATAACGCACGCGACGGTTATTATCTGGTGAACAATACTCTGGCAGGGTCTTGGGAAGGGCTTGCCAAAGATATCAGCGTTATGAAATGGGGCGGAGGAGAACATGCCCGAGATGGCTTGGTGTTCTTTGCCGAACGAGGACATACCCAGCTTATCGCCGCTTATTATGACGGCAATGTCGGCGAAGATTACCGGATGTGGAACGCTGCCATAGAGGGCGTTGACTCCATTGATGGGGTCATGTACACAACATGGCAAAATGATTTTTCAGCCCTTGAAGCATTTGCGTCCTGCTGGTGGAATCGCCCCTGACGCCGATGCATTTTGGCGATTTTACCTGAAATCGTCCGGCGAAAATTGGGATTCCGCCTGCGTGCCGCCCAAGCGAAGGGCTGCCAGCTCGGCAGGACCGACTTTCCCTTGGATAAATTGCTGAACCAGGTCGCTGGGATGGTTGCGGATATAATCTGCATCACCATCGGCGATAATTTTCCCTTTGTATAGCATAATGATCCGATCGGCGATTTTGTAGGCACTTTTCATATCGTGCGTAACTGCCACACTGGTGATTTTGAGTTCCTTTTGGAGTTTGAGAATCAATTCATTAATAATATCTGATGTGATGGGATCCAGGCCGGTAGTCGGCTCGTCATAGAGAATCACCTCAGGATTAAGAGCAATCGCACGCGCCAAGGCGACACGTTTTCGTTGTCCGCCGGACAGTTCAGCCGGGTAATGCTGCTGGTAGCCGTCCATACCCACCAACGCCAGTTTCTGTTTGACCAGGCCGTCAAGGGTTTTTTCGTCCATTGATTTGACGTGCTGACGGACGGGAAAGGCGATGTTCTCATAGACGGTAAGACTATCAAACAATGCTCCCATCTGAAAACAAAATCCGAACTTTGTACGAATCTCGGCAAGCTCTTTTTCATCCAGATGGTCAATGCGCTGGCCGCGGAAAAAAACCTTGCCCTCGGAAGGACGTTCAAGCACGATTAGATGTTTTAGAAAAACGGTTTTGCCGCAGCCGCTGGGGCCGATGACGACGGTGGTTTTGCTTTCCTCTATCGCCAGAGAAATATCCTCGAGAACGACCGCCCGGCCGAAGCGTTTGGTCAGATTTTGCACCACAAGAATACCGTCGTCAGGTTGTACGGTGGGTCTGGACATTGTCTTACCTTATCGGAAGCTTTCGAATGACGCCGGTAACAACGGCCTGGACGATGCAATCTTTCGCGAAAATC
This sequence comes from Planctomycetota bacterium, assembly GCA_012519365.1. GTDB lineage: Bacteria > Planctomycetota > Phycisphaerae > Sedimentisphaerales > Anaerohalosphaeraceae > T3Sed10-213. The sequence goes on from JAAYQH010000328.1 coordinate 9,526, forward strand.
GGCTCAAAGGCATCATTGGCCGGTTGAAGCCGCACGGCCTTTTGATCTTTGAAAAAACGTTTGACCGTGGCGTTTTGCCCATTCAGCAGGGCCACGACAATCTGGCCGTCGATAGCGGTAGCGGACGGGCGGCAGACGATATAATCGCCGTCCAGTATGCCGGCATCGACCATACTGGTCCCGACAACTTGAAGCAAAAATTCCCCCCGCTGGCATCCCAAAAACGATTCGCTGCTAAACGGCTGCGGATCCGGCAGAGCCTCAATGCCGTAACCGGCGCTGATTCGCCCCACTACAGTCCAGGGGGTATTCTCTGGCTTCGAAGCGGTCTTCGGTGAGGCGACTGCGAGCGACTCAAGCCGCCGAGCCTCGGCGATGAGTTGCCTTCCTTTCGTCGTAAGTTGCAAAGAGCGTGCCTTGCCGTTGGACTTTGTAATCAGTTTTTTTTCGCACAGCGCGGCGATGTGTTCGAACACCGTGGTGCGACTTAGGTTTAGTGCGTCGGCCAGATCCCCAATCGTCGCTGAATAACAGTGGCTGGTTTGAAAGGCTTCGATTTGTAACAGGACGCTGAGTTGACGCGGCGTGATGATGGTCTGTAGGCTGGACTGGGACATCGCAAGAATTCTCCTGGCTGGTCGTGTCAATACTGTGAGTTTTACCCTGAACATACTCGTCCGGCAAAATACAGGCAACCTCGGTTAGCAGCTCGGGCTGTATCGCTGCCCCCAATAACTCGGCAATGGTCGCCAAAACGCGGGTCAGAGGCGAGCCAGCCTTGGTCTCTGGCGGTTCGGGCAAAGTAACGTGCCAATTGTGGACAAAATCGCCGCCGGGGCCGAATCGGCACAAAGGCGACTCATTTTTCTCTAAATCTTTTCGTTCCATCGTTTGCCTTTCTTAATCTCGGGTCCATCCAAATTGCTGTCAGTATTAATATCGGCAATTCGGCGCAAAATCCAAACAAAAACCGAACGTTTTTTTTGGTTTTTTAGAAAAATTTGCGTATTTTTGCGGCACATTCCAAACCCTCCCCCTACAGGGTGCGGATAAGTTGGTGAGGCTCAAAGGCAAAATCGGGCAGTTTTTCGGACAAATCCCGTAGAAAACGCTGGCCATCCTGCCAGTAGCCGGCGGTGGGCCTGAGGGATTGGCACAAGTCAAGGAAATAGGCATTTTGGGAGTACATGACCACTTCACGGATGTATTTGCTGATCATTGAGGCCAGGCACACCGGCCAATAACGCTCATCGGCGCCGGCGGAAAAATGGACACGCACTTGCTTGTTTTGGATGAGCATTTCATAGGAACTGATTTTCTCGTCCTGTCGGATCACAGCCAATCGGGCTTGTGGAAACAGTCGGAACAATTCCTGATCGTAACGGATGCGGCCGCCCTGTC
>JAAYQH010000329.1 GCA_012519365.1 Planctomycetota bacterium
AATGGAACAGTTGGGCCGAGTTTCTCGCCTCCTCGGAGTTCCAGAACAGCCAGACAACAACGCCTTTTACCGACAGTTACGAAGAGTACTGGAAGTACAGTGCGTTTGGCGGTGCGGTCTACGTCGGGTATCTGTCCGAGGCAACGTTTATCGGTTGCACCTTTGAAGGCAACCGAACCCAGGGCGGTCTGAGCGGCGTCGGCGGTGTGTCCGGCGATGGCCTGGCGCCAATTCCCAATCGGCAGCTAAATCTACCGAATGCCGGTGGTGCGGTCTATGCCGCTTATGATTCAAGCCTGCATTTTGAAGATTGCCGATTTGCGGGTAATGTGGCTTCGACGGATACGGTTGAACAGCCGCATACCTATATGGTCAGTTTCGGCGGTGCGGTCGCGTATGAGTTTGACTGCAACGTAACGGTCAAGAATACCGTGCTGGAAGGCAACATGGCGGCGGTTGGCGGCGGTTTATACGGCCACGACGGTTTTACTGAGATTGCCGACAGTAATGCCCTGAGCAATGAGGCGTATGTGGGTGCCGGCTTCTACTTTGAAAAAGGAACCGTCACTATGGCCGATACCCTGATTCACGCCAACAATGCCAAAACGCCGACGGCTATCACCGTCCCGGATGAAGAAGAAAACGGCGATGGCGGTGATGATACTACCGAGGAAGAAGAACAATTGATCATTCCGATTGCCGCCGAATCGGTGGTGGGACAGGGCGGCGGCTTATTTGCAGCCAGTGCGGTGCTGAATACGCGGCATTCACTCTTTTATGAGAATGTGGCGGTGGTCTCCGGCGGCGGTGCTTACATCGCCGGCATCACCGACCAGCCGTCCAATCTGCTGAACTGTTTGTTTGCCAATAACCTGGCCGGTCGCGACGGTGCCGGTGCGTCGGTGAACTGGCAAGCCGATGTCTTCTTTGGCAACTGCACCTTTGCTGACAACAAAGACCACGGTGCGTTGGGCTTTACGCTGCGAGGCGGCGGCTTGTATTGCGGCAATGGGGCCAACGTGGAAGTGTTGAACAGCATTTTGTGGGGCAACAAGGCCGAACAGGGCAGAGGCGATCAGATTCGCGTCGGCACCCTTTTCGAGCCCGAACCGCTGCCTTCGACGTTGAAGATTTCCTGGTCGAATGTCCAGGCCTTTGGTAGTGCCGCGGCGATTTCCGTTGCCGGCGACAGCACGCTCATTGTCGGCGAGGGGATGCTGGGGACAAATCCTGCGGTGGACAACCCGCTGTTTACCGAACCACTCGTTGAGCCGCTTGAGGTCTTCCAGCGCTACTATCTGGACATCGATAGTCCTTGTATCGATGCCGGTTATAGAACTGCGGCGTATTGGGGACTTGATGAGTACTCTACCAATATCTTCGGCGCCCGCGATCGCGGCGATGTGGACATGGGCTATCACTATCGTGCAGTGGCCAAAGTGATGTGCAGCTTTACAGACTTGGTGCTGAGCGGCCGAATCGATTTGGCTGACTTTGCGGAATTCGCCTCATTCTGGTTGTTCCATGACCAGTTTGACCCCTGCGGTGAGAGCAACAACTGGTGCGGCGGAGCCGACCTGAACTTTGATCGCCGTGTGGATGTGGATGACTTGCTCAGCTTTACCGGCTGCTGGCTTGAAGAAGATACTGCAGCGCCGAAACCGAGTCCGTCCCTCTGGGCCATTGAGCCGAATGCGGTACCGGGAACATTTGATACAGTGAATATGATGATTGCCGAGACTCATGATGACTGGTGGCCAGATGAGTACCTGGAGTACGAATTCGTGTGCGTGGACTACCCGCAGTTCAACAGCGGTTGGCAGTCCGAGACGTTCTATGAGATTTCCGGCCTGACGCCCGGCTTTACCTATGCCTTCAAAGTTCGTGCCCGCGATGGCAGCGGCAATGAAACGGACTATTCGGTCGTCAATCCGGCCTTGGGACGCGGCATCGTGACGCCGGGTTCGAAAACGCAAATTCCGCAGGCCGAATTTGAGATCCCGCCGTTTGTTTCAGATGCCCTGGCGATTTCTATGACGGCCCGAGCGTACAGCACCTTCCCGGATGTGGCGGCCCTGCCGGAAGGATTTGCTATTCAATATCAGTTTACCGAAACGATTGGAACTACGCCGGCGACGATATCTGGATTTGAATCGCTGAACCCGACCCAGACGCGACGGAATCTGAGCCCGACAACGGTGGGTCTTGTGTATTCCTATCAGGTCCGTATGGTGCTGATCAATATCAATACCGGTGCTGAGATTGCGGCCGGCGCGTGGTCAGAGCCGGCGGCGGTGGTACTGACCGAAGTGGATGTAACCCCGCCCCTGCCGGATCCGGCTGAGTTTACAGAACTGTCTCCGTTCCAGCAGGCCGTTGGCGGCAACTTCTACCACGTGATGGTGGCCATCGAGGCCGAAGACGACAGCGATGTAGAATATCGTTTCCGAGCCTATGCCACTGAAACCAGCTCGACGGTGGTCTATGACAGCGGCTGGCGAAATCTCGATAATGTTGTCGACTTGCCGCCATTCCCGGATGGTACGCCGCAGGAAGGCCTGCCGCACCAATACTGGCAGAAGGTTAGCACCAGGAACCTGTACTACTGGTGGACGGTGCAGTACAGAGATCGCTCGCCCAGACAGAATGTCGGTACGGAATCGCCCAGAAAGCGAATTACCAACACCCTGTACTAAGGCGCTGGATTTCAAATAGCGGTTAAGCAAGGCCGTCGTCCCGAAAAGGACGGCGGCCTTTTTTTGTTGGGGGAGCGTTGGCGTTTTTTTTGGGGCTCGGTCTTGACATGGCACAAAAAGTCATTAAAACAGATGAACAAATTCGGCGCCGAGCCCGTAAATACTTTACATTTCAGTGTTTTCTTGGCGTAGAGCCGAATTTTCTATCAGACGGGCGTATCGTGTGACAGCATTGTCGTCGGGGCCGATTGACCGGTCCGCAGACAGCTGTCGCGTGGGTTAATATGCTTTTTGGAGACGACTATGATTGAGGTGAAGCAGTTACGACGCAGTTTCGGCCCGATCGTTGCAGTGGACGGGATTTCTTTTATCGCTGCCAAAGGCGATGTCGTGGGTTTTTTGGGTCCCAACGGGGCGGGCAAAAGCACGGCGATGAAGATGCTGGCCTGCTTTCTCAGTCCGGACGAGGGGACGGCGAGTATTTGCGGCCATGATATTTTATCGGACTCTATCGCCGTTCGACACTCCCTCGGCTATCTGGCCGAGAATGCTCCGGCCTATAATGAAATGACGGTGGCCGGTTTTCTCCATTTTGTCTGTGATGCGCGGCGGATTCGCGGCACCACCCGCCGCCAGGCTTTGGATCGTGTCCTCTCGCTTTGTTCCATTGAATCGGTCTATCACCAGACGATCGACACCCTGTCCAAAGGGTATCGACGTCGGGTGGGCTTGGCCCAGGCGTTGGTACACGACCCGCCGGTGCTGATTCTCGATGAGCCGACCGACGGTCTGGATCCCAACCAAAAGCACGAGGTCCGCCAGTTGATCAATACCATGGCAAAGGACAAGTGCATCATCATCTCAACGCATATTCTTGAAGAGGTCGAACAGGTCTGCAATCGTGCCATTATTGTAGCGCGCGGCCGCATTCTGGCCGATTCCACTCCTAAGGCATTGACCGAAAAATACCAATGCTCTTTGACCGAGGTCTTTCGTAAAATCACAGCAACCAAAAAATCCGCGTAAGCAGGATAAGGAGTCTGACATATGAGCGGCTTTTGGGCAGTATTCAAACGCGAACTGAAGGGATATTTCGCTACCCCTGTGGCGTATGTGTTCCTCGTGATCTTTTTATTTTTTGCCGGTTATCTTCCGTTTCGGGACGGTTTTTTTGAGATGCGTCAGGCAGACCTGCGGCTGTTTTTCAATGCGCTGCCGCTGCTGTTTGTGTTTATGGTGCCTTCGACGGCGATGCGGCTTTGGCTGAGGAACGCAAGAGCGGCTCGATTGAACTGCTGCTGACGCTGCCGATTACCGTCTGCCAGGCGGTACTGGGCAAGTTTTTTGCGGCGTGGTGTTTTCTGGGTATCGCGCTGCTGCTGACATTTCCGCTGCCTATCACTGTGATCTATCTGGGTGATCCGGACATCGGCCAGATTATAACCGGTTACATCGGGGCTTTTCTGTTGGCCGGCGGTTTTCTGGCGATTGGGACTTTTTTTTCGGCATTGACTAAAAATCAGGTTATCAGTTTTATCTTGTCGGTGGCGGCCTGCGCGATTTTTGTCTTTGCGGGCAACCCCACTACCCTTGACTATCTGGCCTTGACCATTTCGCCGGCACTGGTCAATGTGGTCGAAAGCCTGAGTTTGCAGACGCATTTTGAGTCCATTTCGCGCGGCATCGTCGAATTTAAGGATATTGCGTATTTTATCATTGTCATTTCAGCGTGGGTCAGCGCTTGTATGTTGGTCCTTGAGGAAAGGAAGGCAAACTAATGAACCGAACGTTGCGAACCTGGCTGGCGATCTTTTTTATTGCGGTGATTGCTGTCTCGGCTGTTTCCATCACACAGAGCATCGGACGGTCATGGCGGATTGATGTTACCGACCAGCGGATTTATACGCTTTCGGACGGCACAAAGGCGATTTTGGCCGGACTGCGACAGCCGATTACCGTCCGGCTGTTTTACACCAAAACCGCCGCGATGAAAGCGCCCGATGAAATTCGCTACTACAACAACTATTACGAATATGTCAAAGCGTTGCTGGAAGAGTACGTCGCCCATTCCAACGGCATGCTCAAACTGGAAGTCATCGATCCGCGTCCGTATAGCGAAGAGGAAATGCAGGCCATTCGCTACGGGCTAAGGCGATTCCAGATTACCCAGGAAGAGAGTTTCTTTTTCGGGCTGGTGGTGCAGACGGAATTCGGGGCGACACGCGTTATTGAATTTTTTTCACCCGATCGCCAGCAATTTGTTGAATATGACATCAGTTATCTGATCGATACCGCCGTCACGCGGCAGAAAAAGCGGCTTGGTGTCCTAAGCGCCATGCCGGTGATGGGTGATACGGGATATATGGCCCAGATGATGCGGCTGCAGGGCCAACAGCCCAAACAAAAGTGGGGCCTGATCAGTCAACTGGAACAGAAATACGAGGTGTTCTCTCTTTCAACCGATACCGATCGGATTGAGGATGTCGATCTGCTGTTGGTGATTCATCCCAAGGATTTTAGCGAAAAGACGCGTTTTGCGATTGACCAGTTTGTACTGAAGGGCGGACGTGCGGTTATTTTGGTCGATCCCCATTGTGTGGTGGATATGCCTGACCCGATGAGCCGCCTGCAAGGCAGCCCGCATTCCACCGCGTCCAATTTGCCCGATCTTTTCGAGGCGTGGGGGCTTCAGATGCCGGAGAATACCTTTGCCGGTGATCGCGACCTGGCGGTGGAAGGTTTAACTGCCCCCAATCGACGGCCCGAAAAGATACTGGCGATTCTCAAGTTTGATCGCGCCAAAGGTTGCTTCAACCAGGAGCATGTTGTCAGTGCCGCGCTGAACGAGGTAACGATGATGTTCCCCGGCGTTCTGACGGTGCAAAAGGATTCCCCAAATGCAGCAGATTTGCGCTATACCCCGCTGATTATGACAACCAGTCGCGGCAACCGTTGGCAGGTCAATTCCCCCTTTGAACTGATGTCGCCGGATTACGCCGAGTTTATGCGGCGTTTCAAAGAGGGCACCGAGCCGGTGGTAACTGCGTACATGGTGACCGGCCGGTTCAAAACGGCTTTTCCCAATGGGATCGAAGTCGAAGCCGACGATGACGAGGCTTTGCAGTCTAACGACCCGAACCAGCAACCCCAAACCCGTCGTATCTCCGGTCTGACCGAGGCCAGGGAGCCGGGCGTTGTGATGGTTGTGGCGGATGTGGATTTTATCAGCGACGTTGCGGCCTACCGACGGAGTATTTTCGGCTTGTCGGTCGTGGGCGACAACAGCGCGGTGCTGCTTAACGCGCTGGATGATATGGCCGGCTCGAATCATCTGATTTCCATCCGGTCGCGCGGCAACTTCAAACGCCCCTTCACGCGGATAGAGGCCATCGAGGCCCGTGCCAGGGAAAATACCGCTGAGGAAGAGGCCCGCATTCGTGCCCAGATCGCCGAATTTGAGCGGCAATTGAACGAACGGATTCAATCGCTGGAAGGTGAAAACCGTGGCGAATTGATCAATCAGACCATTCTTGAGGAAAAACGCGACATTGAATTGAAGCTGCTGGAGGCTGAAAAACGGCTGCGCGATGTCAAGATGCAGGAGCGCGAACAAATCGAGGCGCTCAAGGTACGGCTGCGTAACTTCTGCACCCTGCCTGGGCCGATCCTGACCTTGCTGATTGCTATCGGCATCGGGGTGCATCGCAGCATTCGCCGACGTTATTATATCAGTCATGCCAGTGACGCATAAACGAGACAAACACCGGGAGATAGAAAATGACAGACAGAAAGCTTGCGATATTGGCGGTGACGGCCGTAATTATGGCCGGGTGGGCGGTTTTGCAAAATCGGCTTTCCCATCGATCCGATACAACGGCATCGATGGTGAGGACGCCTCTGATTCAGGGGCTGGATCCCCAGGCTGTGGCCAAGATTACTATCACCTCGGACAAAGGCAAAAGCACGGTTACGCTGACGCGGGTCAATGACCGATTTACAGTGGCCGAAATGGACGGCTACCCTGCCGACATCAGTGCCGTCAACCGGCTGCTGAGCAATTGTCTGGATGTTCGTACCGCTGAGCATATCACCTCCAATCCGGAAAATCACACCGGTTTGGGCGTTACCGAGGAAACGGCCCAATATGTCGTGCGTTTTTTCAATGCCGATGGCGATGAAATCACCGGCATTATCGTTTCGGAAACTCCCCCCGACCGAGAAGAAGGGGCCTTTGCCCGTCTGACCACCAGTGATGAGACCTATTTTATTCAGGATCCCCCGTGGTTATCGACCACGGCGAGCGCTTATGTGAACACCACTCTCATTGAGGCCGACAGTGCAAAAATCCGACGCGTTGCCGTGCGCGGGCCGGAGGGTGAATATGTCCTTAAACTGGCCGATGATGCGCAAACGATTATGCTCGAAAAGATGCCCGAAAACAAACAGTTCAAAGGCACAGCCTATCGGTCGGTATTCAGGGCCCTTACGTCGCTTCGCTTTGAAGAGGCCATTGCCGCCGAGAACGCCCCGCAGGATTTGGTGTTTGATCGAAGTTATATCTGCCGACTGGACGACTCGACTGTTTATACCCTTAAGCTGGCCAAGCAGGGCGACAAGACTTATGCCACGGTGACGGCCGATTTCTTGGATAAAGCGCCCGTTCAAATCAGCAAAGAAGAGTCTGAGGAAGAACTTAAGAAAAAGGAGGCCAAACTCCTGGCCATGGATGCCGCCGAGGCGTTTGCCCAGCGGCATAAAGGCTGGGTTTATACAATCTCCTCCTGGAAAGCCGCTGACCTGACCAAGCCCCTGGAAGAATTGCTTGAGCCCAAGCCGGAGGAAAAAGCCCCGGCCGAAACCGAACCAGAACCAGGCGCTGAAGCCCCGGCCGAGGTCAATGCGGAAGGTCAGAACTTGCCCTCTGCCCTCTGAGTTCTACCCTCTGCGTTCCGGCTTGCGGCTACTTGGGATTTGCGGTCTCAATTCATCCCCAGCGTCAACTGGTCGATGAGCCGGCCGGTTTTTTTTGCAGGGCTCGCAGCCGATTCAGAGGAGCGTTTGGATTTGGTTTTGGGTTTATCGCCGCGAGGTGTCGGGGCCGGTTTGCTGCCGGGGATTTTTTTCATGGACAGTTTGATGCGGCGTTTGGCGGTATCGACCTCCATAACGGTTACCGTCACCTTTTGGTGCACCTTGACGATCTCGGCGGGGTTTTTGACAAAATGGTCGGCCAACTCACTGATATGCACCAGCCCGTCTTGATGAACCCCGATATCCACAAACGCTCCAAAGGCTGTAATATTTGTCACGATCCCCGGCAGTTTCATTCCGACTGTCAAGTCTTCAATCTTTTCCACGCCCTGGTCAAAGGCAAATGTCTCAAATTGCTGGCGGGGATCGCGGCCGGGCCGAGCCAGTTCATTAAGAATATCATTCAGCGTCGGCAGACCGACCGTCTCGCTCACATATGCCTGCGGATCGATTTGACTGCGCAATTCGGCGTTGGTCATCAGGTCTTTGACCGAACAGTTCAAATCCGCCGCCATACGCTCAACAATTGAATAACTTTCCGGGTGAACGGCGCTGCCGTCGAGCGGATTTTCGGCTTCGCGAATCCGCAGAAAGCCGGCGGCCTGTTCAAACGCCTTGGCCCCCAGCCGCGGTACGTTCAGTAACTCCCGCCGCGAGCGAAACGGCCCATGCTCATTGCGATAGTCCACAATATTTTGGGCCAACTGCGGCCCCAGCCCCGACACATACATCAAAAGCTGTTTACTGGCGGTATTGACTTCCACGCCCACCGCATTCACACAGCTGACAACCACATCGTCCAGTCCCTGTTTGAGCATCATTTGATCCACGTCGTGCTGATACTGGCCGACGCCGATGGATTTGGGATCGATCTTGACCAATTCAGCCAGCGGATCCATCAAACGGCGGGCGATGGAAACCGTCCCGCGAACGGTCAGATCCTGGCCGGGGAATTCTTCGCGTGCTGCATCCGAAGCCGAATAGACAGACGCCCCGCTTTCGTTGACCATTACCACGGCAATGCGTTTATCCAGCCCGATGCCGCGGATAAATGTTTCGGTTTCGCGCCCGGCGGTTCCGTTGCCCACCGCAATCGCCTCAATCTCGAACGCGCTGCATACCGCCTTGATCTTCTCGGCGGCCTGAGCGGCGGCCTGCGAGCCGTTGTGCGGATAAATCACATCGTGCCCCAGCAGTTTACCTTGTCGATCGACCCACGCGATCTTGCATCCCGTCCGAAATCCCGGATCAATGCCCAGGACGCGTTTTTGTCCAAGCGGCGGGGCCATCAGCAGTTGCCGCAGATTGTCGGCAAACACACGAATCGCCTCTTCATCGGCTCGTTTCTTTGCCTCCAGCCGAACCTCCGTCTCCATCGACGGTGCCAATAACCGCTTATACCCATCGTCAATCGCTTCCCGCACATGTAGTGAGCAGGCGCTCTGGCCCCGGATAAACAGGCGATATAGAATTTCCAGCGACTCCTCATTCGGAACCGCCACACGCAAGGTGAGATATCCTTCCTTTTCGCCGCGTCGCATGGCCAATATCCGATGAGATGGGGCGGTGGCCGCGGGTTCCTGCCAGTCAAAATAGTTCTCGTATTTGAAGCCTTCCGCCTCTTTGCCCGCAATGATTTTGCTGTGAAAAATAGCCTTACGAGAATACAATTGGCGAATCTTTTCCCGACCGGTCCTGTCTTCACTGATGGTCTCGGCGATAATGTCGCGCGCTCCTGCCAGCGCCGCCGCGGCGTCGTCCACCCCTTTTTCCGGATTGATAAAGGCCGCCGCTTCACTGTCCGGATCGGTCGTAGGATCTTGAGCCAGCAAAATCTCCGCCAGCGGCTCAAGTCCCTTTTCACGAGCCATTGTCGCCCGCGTGCGACGTTTTGGACGATAAGGCAAATAAATATCTTCCAGTTCGGTCATCGTCGGGGCTTGCTCGATTTGGCTTTTCAACGCGTCGGTCAGCAGTCCTCGCTCATTGAGCGAATGAAGAATGGTCTCTCTTCGCTGGGCCAGTTCCGCAAGTTGAATCAGCCGGTCGCGAATCTGAGTAATTGCCACTTCGTCCAGACTGCCGGTCGCTTCCTTGCGATAGCGTGCTATAAACGGCACCGTCGCTTCTTCGGCCAGCAGTTCGGCAACCGCCTGAACCTGTCCGGCACGGATACTCAGTTCGTTGGCAATGGTCAAAATAGTCGTGGGATTGATCAATACTGTGTCCATAAAATAGTGTCCTGTTGCATCTGAAATGATTATCTTCGAAGATAAGACAGTCGTTCCGGCAGGGGAATATTATTGCCGAACTTGTCCTCGCCGTAACCGTTCTCTGCCAGCAGTTTGATATCTTCCAACACCCGTTTATCCCCTACAAAAGTCACTTTCAAATCGGTCGTCATGTCGATTTTACCCGTGACCTGAAGCCTCGCAATTTCATCGCATACCTGCTCCAGCAGGCTAATGCCCGCTGCCGGCGGCTTGTCCTCAATCGTAAGCGGATGTTGATAGATGATCAGTTTGTTGTGCTCGGCAAGCGTAAAGATCACTTTGCGCGTGAAACTGCCGATATTGTCGGTTTTTTCGTTGGGCGGAACCAGATTCAGCCGAATAATTTCATGGGCCACTGAACGCCGTTTGAGGGCGTTGATTTTCTCATTGGCTCGAAACAGCTCCAGCGGCGAACTGGCGTCGTATTCCTCATCGCCCAGCAGCATTTTGACTTCACTGCCGTAATGCAAAACCAGCTTGGATATCAGTGTCGAGGGCCGCACATGAAAACCGCGGCAGGGCGGCACACCCACCTCAATGCGGTCAATCTCGATATAACGCCGTAGCATATTTTGACACAGCAATTCTGCGCACGTCAGATATTGAATCACAAAATAAATCGAATAGTTGCACAGTAATTCCAGCAGTTTTTCCGGCTCGACGATGCGTTTGCGCCCTCGCACGATTTTCAGGGCCGTCGGCCCGGCGTGCCGTTCGATATAATGTGCAAAATCGCGCGAGGTTCGCAGCAGATGCAGCACCACACTGATATGCCCCCGCAGAATCGGCAAATTCTTGTCCAGCATTTCCGTTTCGGTTGCCGAGACAAACGTATCATACAGCGATTGCAGATTATGAAACCGCAGTTCCAGCGAGCGAAGTTTTTCCTCACTGATCGGACCGGTTATATCATTCAAAACGGCCGACGGCAAGACTTGTTTTTTGGGTAGAATCTGCTTGCTTTCCGCCGCCAAATTCAGAAACGACGTGGCCAAAAGCGAGACGGTGGTCGAAACGGTTTCGATCTTGCGTATCGCCAAATCCTGAGGCAGTCGCCCTTGCAGCACTTTTTCGGTGTAAAACTCATCATGGATGATGATATCGGAAAGCGGCAATTTCAGCCGTTCGGCCTCGTCCACGAGATATTGCGTGGCTTTTTTGAGGATCTGCTCAATAATCAGCAGGGTTTGTTCGGTACTTTTGGCAAAGTCCTGCTGAACGGGCAGGAGATGGTAATGGGGCAGAGAATACTGAATATGGAGCAGTTCATAACTGATATTGGAAAAAAGTTTGATCGTCGCCGTGAAAAAACGAAAAGGCGCCCAGCGGCAATTGTTTCGTGCCCCATAGGAGTCCAGCAATTCCTCCACTTGCGAGGCATACGACAGCAATTCTCCCACCAGCGGGCGAGTCAGCACTTTCCGCTCATTTTTATGCTGTACCAAAAACAATGCGGCACGCAAATAGGCAATCGATCGCTCCGCGACCAGTTGCCTGAAGTCTTCGTAGGATAGAACAGAAGATTTCATCTAAGCTCTTTAATAAAACAAGCCTTACAGTCCAAAACACCCAAAATATCCAAAACACTCATTTTCCGAAGGATTTCGGCGATTTCGCAGGGGTCTTCGTTTAACGGTCGAATATGCTCCAAGATATTGTATCTCAAATCAGGCATTTTACAAGGTCTCATTGATGGGTTTTCGGATTCAGCATTGTTCAAACTCAGCCCACAAAAAAGTGTGGTCGCTGGGTTTGTCCCATGCTCGGGCCTCGGTGTCAATCTCGCAGCGGATGCACCGTCGGGCCAGCGGTTCGGCAGCGGTAATGTAATCCAGCCGCCAGCCGAGATTGCGCTTAAAACTGTTGGGGATCCGGTAGTCCCAAAACGTATAGCAGCCCGGCTGATTGGGATGATGCAGTCGAAACAAATCCACCAACCCCAGCGACAGCACCGACTCCAGCGCATCCTGTACCTCTTTGCAGAAACATACGCTACCCCACAATCCCTGCGGGTCATACACGTCGATATCCTCTCGGGCGGCGTTGAAATCGCCCAGCCAAATCAGATTAGGTTTTTTTTGAATTTCGGTTTTTAAATACCGACGCAGTAAATCGAACCATTTGAGTTTGTACTCGAATTTATCTGTCCCGACCTCAAATCCCTGAGGCGCATACGTATTGACGACGGTCACAGGGCCATAGTCGGCCTGCAGAAAGCGGGCTTGCCCGGAACTGTCGCCGGGCAGGTGTTTACGGATATTTTTCGGTTCAATCCGGCTGAACAACGCAACGCCGTTGTATTTTTTCTGGCCGTGAAAAACAACCTGATACCCGGTTTCAGCAAAGGCGTCCACCGGAAAATCTTCATCCTGAACCTTCGTTTCCTGCACGGCCAGCACGTCAGGCTGATGCGCGTTTAGCCAGCGACGAATCGGCTCAATTCGGCTTCGTATGGAGTTGGCATTGAAGGTCGCTATTTTCATCACGTCAATCCTTTAACAAAGCGGCTATAGGCTATAGATAATAGAAAGCCGCTTGACAGGCTGATTAGTCCTTTATCGGCTATTTTACGCCAAAAAAGGCTGGTCGTCTAAGGTTTTCCGATAAACCGGCCAAAAAAAGTCAATTGTCTGCCCGCCTTTACCCCAGTACTTCGCGTAATGCCGGTAGAACCAATTGCGCCTGCCAACGCATCCAGCCGATTCGCACCAGTTTTTCCTCGGTATCGGCGCCGGTGTTGACTGCGGCCAACAGACTCTTTCGCGAGGCAATCAGGGATGTCGGCAGGGCAAGCGATTGGGCGATTCGACGGCAATGGGCATGCAGCTGTTCGGCTTTCTCAAGAACTTCAGGCGACGGCCGTTTACCGCCGTTGGGCGGCAAGGGCAGCGGCCACTGCTCGCAGTTCAGGGCAAACGCCTTCTGCAAGGATTTGATCAACTCCCCCCGGCGATGGCCTGTGCAGTGCCGGGGCAACGGCGGCAATTTATCGGGGCGAATCTCCTTTTGCTGTTCAGCCCACAAGGCCAGCTCAAGCAGTTGTTCGTTGCGCAGGACACGAAACGGCGCCACATCGGCGCGTGAGGATTGAGCCTGTCGCCACTGCCACACCGCCCGCACAAAGGCCAACTGTCGCGGTTTGAGTCCTGTTGTGCCGCGAATACGCCAGATTTTTTCGGGGTCCTCGGCGGCCTTGGGGATTTGGCTTTGCGCGATTGTCCATTCGCAGTACTCACGGTGCCAGTCGGTACGTCCAAGCCGATCCAGTCGTTCGCGCAGAGCGTCGGCGATGTGCTCCAAATAGCGGATATCTTCGGCGGCATAGGCCAACAATGCCGCTTCAATCGGGCGTTTTGCCCAATTGGCGCGTTGGTTGTGTTTGGAAAGCCGGATGCCCAACATCTGCTCTAACACGGCCGAAAGGCTGAAATTCTCCAGCCCGACCAGACGTGCCGCTAACATGGTATCAAATATCCCGCCTTGAGGACGAACCCCAAAATCCGAAAGCAGCAACCGAAGGTCATATCCGGCATCGTGAAAAACAAGCTGTTTTTGGGCCATTATCGACACCATCTCGGATAAATCCAGCCCAGCCAGGGGATCCACAATCCAGCATCGGCCTTCTACAGCGACTTGGATGAGGCAAATCTTGTGATGAAAGTGATGATAACTGTCTGCTTCTGTATCAACAGCAATTCGCTTGGCATCTCTCATTGCTTCAAGCAAACCGGGCATCGCATCCGGTGTGGCTGCAAGGTCAAAATCTTTCTTTGCGGGCTTAATGTCCATAACACGAGGGAAATTTAGTTCAGGTTATCAATTGTCCACAAAACACGAGACCAGTATAAGCAATCCATCCTTCTGTTCAAGGGGGCATCGGTTGATTTTACTCTCACAAAGCAAAAAGATGTCGACGTGATATGGTCCTTTATTAGCGGATGTCTGCAGGTTGATATTTAGTGTTGGCTTGAATCCCAAACAAGACGAGTAAGAGGGGTGTATTTTTGAACACTTGGAGAAACTGCGGAATAGAACTGCTGCGGGGTAATGGTTTTTTTGTGTCTCCAGAGGCGTTTTGTCGTGGAATCTGTTTGACAGCAAGATTTATTTTTGTTATCTAATTTGAAATTCCGGCCGCGGCTCAACTCGGAAATGTCACGGCTGCTCAGCTTGATTTCCCAGCAAAAAGGACTACAAATGGCGATTTTAGTACAAAAATTCGGCGGAACCTCAGTGGCCAATGCGGATAAAATTCGCAGGGCCGCCGAACGCGCCCGGGATGCCTATGAGCAAGGCTATCAAGTCGTTGTTGTCGCTTCAGCACGCGGCAAACAGACCGATGAACTGATCGCCGACGCCAAAGCCCTGAATCTTGCGCCCCCACGCCGGGAAATGGATATGCTCTTGGCCACCGGCGAACAACAAACGGTTGCCTTGTTGGCGATTACTCTGTGGGGGATGGGGCAAAAGGCCATTAGCTTTACCGGTCAGCAAGCCGGTTTTCTTACGGATGACACCTATTCCAAGGCCCGAATCCTCGAAATCAAAGCTGACCGGGTTCGAGAGAAACTCGAAGAAGGTTATATTGTCATTGTGGCAGGATTCCAGGGGATCAATGAGGTTGGCGATATCACAACCCTCGGGCGGGGAGGCTCCGATACCAGTGCCGTGGCCTTGGCGGCAGTCTTAAATGCTGAAAGGTGTGACATTTATACGGATGTGGACGGCATTTACACCTCTGACCCGCGCATTTATCACAAAGCGGTCAAGATTGACAAGATTACCTACGATGAAATTCTTGAAATGGCCGGTCTTGGTGCCGGTGTCATGCATGGCCGCTCTATCGAGGTCGGCAAGAAATACAATGTCCCCATTTATGTACGCAGCAGTCTGAACGATAATCCCGGAACGTTAATTACTCACGAGGTACCCGAAATGGAACATATATTGGTCTCCG
>JAAYQH010000330.1 GCA_012519365.1 Planctomycetota bacterium
ATGATCACTTCTCTTACTGCCGCCAATGCGTTAAGGCTCAGCAGCCCCAGCGACGGCGGACAGTCAATCAGCACATAATCGTACCGGCCGCGGACTCGCCCAATGGCTTTGTGCAAAATGGTCTCGCGTCCCACTTCGTGAACCAGTTCGCTTTCGGCGCCGACCAGATTGATACTGGCTCCCAAGACCCACAGGTTCTCCCGTACCGCACGAGCTGCCGACTCAATATCCGACGACCCGGTCAGCACCTCGTAGACGCCCGGTGTGACGCTGTCGGTATCTGCGCCCAGATGAATTGTCAGATGAGCCTGAGGGTCCAGATCAATCACGAGCGTTCGAATCCCGCTCATCGCCAACGCCGCTGCCACGTTGGCCACCGTGGTCGTTTTGCCCACGCCGCCTTTCTGATTCAGTACTGCTATCGTTCGCACCGGTTACGTTGCCTCCTCGGAAACGGACGGGGTTTCGTTTTTGTTGAGTGTTTTCAAAACAGCATCCAGCACGCCGTTGATAAATCGCGGCGCCTGTTGAGAGCTGTATTTTTTGGCAATCTCAATCGCTTCATTGATAACGACTTTACAGGGAATATCGCGACAGTAGCAAAGCTGATAGACCGCCATCCGCAAAATTGCCCGATCCACATGCGACAAACGGGACAATCGCCACCGAATAGCGGCACGGCCGATGACACGGTCGCATTCTTCGACAAGCTGCCAGGCGCCTTGTGTCCATTGCTCGGCCAGCCGAAGCGTTAAGTCATCATCGGTCTGCTCTCGAAAAAAACGACCCAGCAATGCTTTTACGTCGTCGCCCTGAACATCCAATTGACACAGCGCCTGCATGGTCAATTCGCGAGCCTGGCTTCTGCGATCCACCGTCACGTCCATAATCCCTTATAACTAACGATTTTTATACGGATCCTTCGGTGTTACAGTTTACTCATCAAATCGGCCATTTCAATCGCCGTCATTGCCGCAGCGGCTCCGGCGTTGCCCTGTTTGGTGCCGGCACGTTCCACGGCCTGCTCGAGCGTATCGCACGTCAGAACGCCGAAAATTGTCGGGACGCCCGTATCATAGTTGACACTACCGACACCGCGTGAAATCTGCTGACAGACATAGTCATAATGGCTTGTTTGACCACGGATGACCGCCCCAAGACATATCACGGCGGCATAATCCCCGCTTTTGGTCAGTTTTTTGGCCGCCACAGTGATCTCAATCGTTCCAGGCACCCAAACCACGGTGATTTGTTCTTCCCGGGCCCCATGACGCAGCAGGCAATCTATCGCGCCGCCCAGCAGACGGGACGTGATAAACTCATTAAATCGACTGACCACAATAGCATAACGATGAGGACCAGCGGTTAGATGGCCTTTTATTTCCTGAATCATTGATTTTTTGTCTCCGGAAGCCTTGTGCTTATCTGATTCAATTCAACAACCGAGTGCTTGCCTATTATGAACCATTTATAGGACGCTGTCGATACCATACTCTCAAAAAAGAGACCGGCCGGAACAAACGACCGTACCAGACTGCGCTTAACTGTCCAAATTATAAAGGCTTATCGATGGGTTTGCCAGCGAAATATTTCCGAAATCACAAATGCCCTTGTTTTTATCGTCTTGTTCACAAGTGCCTGACGTTATTTTCCGATACGATAACAGCACCATAAGCCGTAAACCGACTCGATGAGGATATATTATGGATCATTCGTTTGAATCGCATGAGTTCTTCGGCCATGAATGGGAACAGGCCGAGATACTGGCTGAGGAGGCCTTTGATCTTTATGAAAAAGGCCAGATGGACCAAGCCTTCAAGAAAATGACCGAAGCGGTTGAAAAAGGGCCTGAAAACGGCTGCTGGTACTTTAATATGGGCCTGACCCTCGATGGGTTGGAACAGTACGACAAGGCGATTTTCTGCTATCAGAAGGCCCTTGAGTTATTGGACGATGATATTGAAGTGATGAATTGTCTCGGAGTGGACTATACCCGTACCGCTCAATATGACCAGGCATTGACCACGTTTGAGCGAATCGAACAAATGAATCCGCGATTCGAGCCGGCCTATTGCAACCGGATCATCACGTATACCGAAATGGAGCAGCATGAGAAGGCCGAGCAGATGTTTTACCTGGCCCAGCAGATTCAAAGCGGCTGCCCATTGTGCTTTTATAACATCGGCAATTCACTGTTTTCACGAGGAGACTATGACCGCGCCATTTGGTGCTGGGAAAAAACTGCCGAACTCGACCCATCCCATCCGCAAATTCAGTACCGTTTGGCCCAAGTATATTGGGTCAGCGGCCAGGGGAACCAGGCGCGCAGCGCATTTTTGAGTGAAATCAGAAAAAATCCGGCGGATTTGGACGTTTTATTGGATTTCGGCGTATTTTTGCTCGAAAGCGGAGACGTTGAAGCTGCCAAAGAAAAGTTTAACCGAATCCTTGAGTTTGATCCGGATTCTGCGACAGGGTGGTTTTATCTGGGCGAGGTGCATCGGCTTTGCGGCCGCTCTGAGGCGGCACTGCGCCACTACCAAGAGGCAATGAAGCAGGATAGCCGAATGGCAGGCCCCCGGTATCGATTGGCCGAGATGATGATGCGTCAGGGCTTATACGATCGGGCTGCTGCGTTGCTTAGAGCCGAGTTCAAGAGGGACGTGCAGGATGTGGAAGTCTTGGTGGGCATGGGCGCAATGTTTGTGCAGCTGGAAGATTCGGAAGGGGCGGCGCACTGTTTTTTGCAGGCATTGGAATTGGAACGCGAGGAACCGCGGGCGTTTCGCGGCCTGGCGTTGGCTCTGATGCTGCGAGGCGAATATGTCGGCGCGCGACAATGTATTGAGCAGGCCCTGCGGCTCAATGACGAGGATGCGATAACGCTTTTGGATGCCGCCTGGATATCCGCCCAGCTGGAAGAGTGGGAGACAGCCCGGCTTTTTGTCGCAAGATGTCACGCCCTCCGAGGCAACCAAGAGCCCTTTCACAGTGCCGCTCAGGCCCTTTGGCGGGATATCAAAAAAAGACGACGATGCTCTTTTTGGCGTCGTCTCGGCTTCTATAAAAACAGAGAAGCCCGAAGATAAAACCGGCTAAGGCATTTGCGACATACCGCCCTTTTGGTCTTTTAAATTCCACGCGATTGTGTCAATGTATCGTGCCTGCTTTGTGTCAACGACAGACTTACTGCCAAGCGGAATGGTACAAAAAAATGTTGATTTTGCGAACATTTTGGCTACGATGGCACCGACGTTGCCAATGTTGACCCGAGTGAGTCTAACTGTTTAGGAGACCCAAAATGTCAAAATCAATCACTTCTCTCATTCTGCTGTTGATCGTTTCCGGAGCGGTATCGCCTGTGTTTGCAGTCGAAGGCGTATTGCAGGGCATGCCGGATCCGACGATTATTGAAAGCGATGACGGCCAGTTTTACATTTTCGCTACCGGCCAGGGGCTTCCCATCTATCGCTCCGCGGATTTGGTCCATTGGACGATGATCGATCGGATATTTGATAAACCAGTACCCGACTGGGCCAAGCAGGCCATCCCTCAGACCGAAGGGATTTGGGCCCCGCATATCGTAAAACTCAACGGAAAGTACTACGCCTATTACAGTGTCTCGTCGTTTGGCAGCCAGCGCTCCGTGACTGGCGTGGCGGTCAACAAGACCCTCGACCCCGCTTCGCCCGATTACAAATGGACAGATTTGGGATTGGTGGTGGAATCATTTCCCGACCGCGACGATTTTAACGCCATTGATATTGCAGTTTACCAGGATGAGGACGGCAGGGCATATGCGGTTTGGGGCTCCCATTGGGGCGGCATTAAATTCGCCGAGATTAACCCCGATACCGGCAAATTTATTGCCAAGGCCCAGCGATACCCCACTGTCGCCACACGCCTGACCGGCTCGCGTGCAATAGAAGGGGCGTTCTTGATTCGACGGGGCGAGTATTATTATTTATTTGTATCATTCGATTCCTGCTGCAACGGGGCCGAAAGTACCTATAAGGTGATGGTCGGTCGTTCTCAAAAACCCGAAGGGCCCTATGTGGATTTCGAGGACAAGCCGATGACCCAGGGCGGCGGCACGCTGGTGCTGGCCAACAATGACAACTGGCGCGGCCCCGGCCATAATTCCGTTCTTCAAAGCAAAATGGGCAATTTTATGGTGCACCATACGTACGACACCTGCCATCTGGACAAGCATCGCATCCTTCAGATTCGCCCGATGTATTGGACACAAGACGGCTGGCCTGTGGTCGGCCAGCCCCTTAGCCCGGCCAACCCTCCGCGGCCCTATGCCGGCCGCTTTACCGCCGAGCAGCTGGTGGGAAGCTGGCGTATGTCCGTCGATTACGGACAAGAGCGCATCGTCGATCTGATTCCAGGCGGACGGATTGCCAATCATCGACGAGCGTCGTGGAGCGTGGCGAATAATCAGATGATGCTGACTTGGCCCGGCGACGGGGAAAGCACCTCAATTGACCGCTGCATCATTGAGCCGTGCGGCACATCGGTTATCGGAAGAAATCAGAATGGAGCCGTTATTCGCGGCATAAAAATTTGCAATTAATCGCATTTTCTCAAAACCAAAAAGGCCGGCGGGAAGAACCCGTCGGCCTTTTTTATGCCTTTGTTTTGTCACTGGCAGGTCACCAAATACGCGGTTCACTGGCCTCGGTCTGCGTTATTCAAAGCCGGACTGGTCACTATTTCCCTCGGTGGTCGCCTCTTCGGCCTTTTGTCCTTCAGCGGGCTGCTCTTCGACAATGTTGGCTTTTTCAAGAATCTTCTCGATGGCTTTTTGTTCGCGAACCTGAAGTACAAATTGGCTCAATGAACCGTCGCGGGCCAATTCTTCACGCATCCGCTCAGGGCGACGGCCGCGAATCGCCGCGACATAGGCGATATGGCTGTTGATTTCCTCTTCCGATACCGATACATCCAACGCATCGGCCACCTTATCCATAATAAAGAACATCTTGAGCTGTTCCTTGGCCTGCTGATCCGATGCGGCACGAAGCCGATCCATCTGCTCGTCAATCTGCTCGCGGGACAACCCCTGCATCAGCAAATTGGAGTACTGCCGCTGAAGGATCGACAGCGCCTGGCTTGCGACCAGTGTTTCGGGCAGATCGAACTCAACCTTATCACGCAGATAAGCGTACACTTGCTCGCTCATCGCGGATTGAGCACTACGCTCGGCCTGACTTTCCAAATGGTCGCGAAGCATATCCCTCAGGTCATTTTCATCGGACGCACCATATCGGGACAAAAACTCTTCATTCATCTCTGCCGGCTCAAGGGTTTTAACTTCCTTGACGAAAATCTCAACATTGACCTTTTTACCGCGGTAGTCTTCATTGTAGAAGGTTGAAGGCAGTTCAACAGTGGTTTTTCGCGTATCGCCGTGCCGTGCGTCCTTCATCAATTGGTCAAAATCTTCGATGGGAATGCCGGCTGCAAAGGCGGTTTTGCGAACATAGATCTCGACGTTATCCTCCTTGTTGCGTTCATTATGGTCTTCCACGTTCAGGACAACGTCGGCTATAATTTGATCGTCCAACTCGGCCGGTTTGTCTTTTGGTGTCCACACACCCGCCTGGCGCCGAAGCGTCTGCAGCTGTTCGTCCACCATCTGTTCAGTCACTTCCACCTTAGGCTTGCTGACGGTGATGCCTTCCAAGTCGGGCAGATCGAATTCCGGACGAATTTCAACTTCAAAATCGAATTTCATCGGCCCCGTGCTGGGCAATTCGATCTTTTCGTGGTCAATGCTCGGGTCGCCGAGGGTGTCCAGATTGTTGTCTTTGATGGCCGCCTCGGCCGCTTCAATGATCAATTCGAGCTTGGCTTGATTGGAAATGTCGCTTCCAAAACGTTTCTCAATCAAACGCAGCGGGGCACGTCCCTTCCGAAAACCGGGCACCTCAGCCACCTTGCGAAGGTCTTGATATTTCTTGTCCAAATATTCCCGAACTTTCTGTTCAGGAATCTCAATTTCAATTTTTTTCTTACACGGCCCGGACTCGGTAACTGTAACGAGATTTGGGTGTTTCTCTGCGGGGGTTTCTTCCGCAGCCTGTTCGGTTGCCTCCATGTTTTCAATTTTTTCGTCGGTCATCGCCTGTTTCTCCTGATTGGGGTTATGATGCCATACTAAAACAAAATCGGTCGGCTCTTTCCGCGCCGACCGAAGCATCCAAATAAAGACCAAAAAGCCTTTTTCAAACGCTTAAGCGACCTGCGCCAGACTACCCGTAGCCGGTACCTCGCAAAAGCTATGTCGTTACTGTTATTATAGTACACACTCTTGGAATACACCTTTTCTAAGCTGATTTCTTACAAAAAGGTGTCCCAACGCAAAGCGGGTGATCGGATTTGAACCGACGACATTCACGTTGGCAACGTGACGCTCTACCACTGAGCTACACCCGCAAAATCCGCCTTTACTATACTCCTAAATCAACAAAAATCAAGCTTTGAATCGACTAAAAATGCAAAATTTTGTGAAAAAAATCAAAAATTCATTGTTTTTTGTAGAAAGAGTCATATTTAGGAACACTTCTATTTCTGCCATTACGCAAACCCGGAAGGACAATGCCTCAATTTCCAAAAGAGATTTTTATGCGTAACGGATAGCAGGGCGTTGATTTGAATCACAGGGCAAGCGGGCTCTCCTCCGAGAGAATGACTCGCAGGAGAGTCTTTTTTTTGTTTAGCTGGTCCCAGCTGTTTTGGGGGCTATTCTTCAGTCGCAATTTTGTCCTTGGGTTTATCCTGGAGTTGTCGCTTGAAAAACTGCAGGACTTTTTGGGCTGCGGCTTGGTTGTCTCGAAAGCCGTGGCCTTCACCCTTGAGCACGATCAACTCGGACGGTACGCCCGCGGCGGTGAGCATCTCGTGCATCAAACGGCTCTGCTGGAGCGGTACGGTGGTATCCCTGTTGCCATGCATAAACAAAAACGGCGGGTCATCTTTGGAAACGTGGGAGATGGGGCTGACCAGTCGGGCCAAGTCCTGCTTTTCGGACAGACGTCCGCCAAGAAGTAGCGTTTCCGGGTCCCGATCGGCTTGAAATTGTCGTCGGCCGAGAGGCATCGTGAAAAAGTCCATCGGGCCGAACCAACTGCATACGGCCTGCACACGGGTTGAAACGTTGGTGTAGTCACCGAGGGTGCCGTCGGCCTGTTCATTGCCGGCGCTGACGCCGAGCATCGCGGCCAAATGTCCGCCGGCCGAAGCCCCCCACACGCCGATGGCGTTAGGATCGATGCCGTACTTTTCGGCATTGGCTCGGAGGAACCGAATTGCGGCCTTGCAATCGTGGATTTGGGCAGGAAAAATGGCCTCGGGGTACAGCCGATAGCCGATACTGGCAGCAGCAAAGCCGTGTTCGGTCATAAACAATGAGGCACACGGGCGTTTGTCGCCGACCATCCAGGCCCCGCCGTGTATCCAGACAACCACCGGCACCGGTTTTTTGGCATTTCTTGGAATAAATATGTCCAGTTTCAATTCGCGACTTTGGTCGCCTTGTTCGACCGTGGCATAGACGACATCCAGATAACGATCGAGCGATTCTTTTGCGTCCGATTGGGCCGATGCTGCTGGAGTTTCGTTCGAAAACAGCATAATGGCAGCCGCACACAGCATCCATTGAAGCATTTTCATCTCTCCATGAAAGAATAAACTTTGGGGCGTTCGAAACAAGTTTTCTTCATACCCATAGAGTTGACGCGTTCAAAACGTTTTTTCTTTCCAAAAACACATCGAGGTATCCTCTTTTTTTAGGTCGGGTTTATGATTTCGTATGTCCGATAAAAATAGTCGAATAATATATTATTCTTAATCCACTTCTCAGCAGCCAGTGTGTTTACCCGAAAATGAGGCTAAAAAAACTTAAATCCTTAAAAAATTTCTCCAAATTAACTAAACACCCCATTTTTACATCGCCGATAGCTTACGTATGGCAATTAAGTTAACCAGATTCATGGAGATTGGAACTATGGAAAGTACCATTGTTGAACAGCGTAAAGACAGACGTTCGGATTTAGCCTGGCCGGTCAGTGTTTGGATTCCGGAAGCCAACCGTTTCTTTTCAGGAAAAAGCGTCAATGTCAGCAAAGGCGGTGCGTATATCAGTCTTCCGATGACCGCACCGGTCCGTTCCGGCCACGAAGTAGAGGTCAACTTTCCACGAACGGTGACACTTGCCCGTCAAAAAGGCCAATACGCCCGAATCAAGACCGCCAAGGTCGTGCGCGTGGAGCGCAACGATATGCTGCGCAACGGCACAATCGGCATAGCGGTTCAATTCTGCGCACTTTAAGCATCAACGCACTTTTCAGTCGAGCTTCCCGCTTACAGGAACATCCCTTTCTTAAACGGATGTCCCATGGCAGCAGAATTTCGTCCTATTGCATACCGTCAATAGCGGCTTTGATGTCTGCCTTTTCGTGGTAGCCGACAAGGACTTGGCGAATAACGCCGGACGAATCAATAAAGAAGGTTGTGGGCAGACCGACGACCTTGCCGTACGGATCCGGCAGCGGCTCACGGTATGAAATAATCGGATAGTTTATTTTATAGTCTTTGACAAATGGCACGAGCTGGTCTTTGGACTCATTGGAAAGGCCGAGAATGACCAGCTGCTGCGGGGTATAACTGCCGCGCAGTGCAATCAGGTCAGGGATCATCTCTTTGCATGGCGGACACCACGTCGCCCAGAAATCGAGAACAATTTTTTTGCCTTTCAATTCTGCAATGCTCACGGTATTACCCTGAATATCGGTCAGTTTTAGGTTTGGAGCCGGCCGGCCAATCCAGTCCTGAAGCGGATAGGGCTGCTGGTCCGCCGGAGGCGTCTGCATTGCAAACGGCGATGGCGATATCGATTCGGTCGATTCAGGCGAACCTGCCATACCGCCCATCATACCGCTGCCCAAGCTGCCTTGGGACTGCATCATCTCCATCTGCTGCTGCATTATTTGCTGCTGGATGTCCATCGCGGCGGTGATGACCTCGGTCAGGTGCTGCTTGGGTAAGGCCGCACGAAAGGAAATTTTTCCGTTGTCAATCCGGGCGCAGAAGGCCATGCAGCTTTGGGTTTGCAGGTCCAGTGCCTGTTTCATTTTGCCGAACATCCCTCCGCCCCCTGTGAATGGACTCATTGCTTGGTCCATCATCTCGAATAGACCTTTGAGAAGTTTCAGGAAGTTGATGCTCGCCAGTGTATCGGCCTGCCGGGCGGCCGGACCGACGATGGTAAAGGCTTTTTCAAGTTCTCCTCTGGGGGTACTGTAGGAGGCCGTATCAATCATCGTCTTGATATCTTTCAAGGCGTCCGGCCCAATGGTCGTAAAGAGGAGATTTTCCTTGAGGGCTATATAATAAACGAATCCTTCGGCATCGTACATTTGACCAAGCATGGCCAATTCCACGTTGTTTGGGTCATCGACAAAGGGCATCTGTAACGTGTCGATTCGGACATTTTTATAGGTCTCCACCCCGCGGACGAATTCAAAGGTCATTGGGATATCCATGGCCGCATAGAGGCGGTTGGCAAGCTGGAAACCTTTTTGGTGTCCGCCTTCTTCATAGAATGCGGGATCGGCCAGATGTTGTACCTGCCGCATCATAAATAAAGGAGGGCCGGCAGTGTAATTAAAAGAGACGAACGTTTCGTATCCCATCGCGTTGATATTTTTTTCGATGTAGTCGGCTAATTGTTCCCACTCTTGGGAGAGGGTGCTGTCCTTCGACGTGGCCATCAGCATATCGACGAATTTTTTGGCCAGTTTTTTAATCAAAGGGCGATTGTTTTTCATAACGAGATTAATTGCCGCCTCATCGTGTGCATAACCGGCCAGCATAAACCCTGGGCGGGCCTGGGGATCCGCGACGAGCAAACCGGCCAATTCCGAGCCGTTTTTTGCCTTAAAAACGATATCGAGATTGGCTGCGGTCGGCTCCGGCGTCAGGGTTACTGTCAGCGCGTCGGCTTGTCCCCAGAACAGTTTGACCGCCTCGGACACTGCTGGCAAGGCTTGCTCAAACATTTCACTAAAAGGCTGGTCTTGTGGTGCTTGTGTCAAGATCGCTTGGATACTTTCAATGGTTGCGGGGCCAAACAGGTCGTACAATGTCGCCAAACTGATGTATGCCCAGATGGGAGTGGCTGTGGCTTGTGTTGTTTGTTCGGTATCCAGTCGGGCCGACAGTTTTGCAGTGCCGCCCAGCAGGCGCTGTCGGACTTTAACCAGCATATCTTTGTCCGATTCCGGGCCGACCAAGGCGTAATTTCCCCCCGGTGCGGGCATCAGCGCCAAGGCGCCGATCGGTGAACCGGGCGGCGCCAAGATGGTCATCTCCGGAATATCGGCCTCGGAACACGCCGGATTTTTGATAAATTCCTGGTAGCTGGTCAGGGGGACCAGCACGGCTATCTCTGGGCCCTGCTCGGAAACAAATCCGACCATTGAAAACGTTCCATTTCGATCAATTCCGGTCAGCATAGGGTCGCCGACAATGCCGGCAAGCTGCATATTGGCCAACATTGTCAAGCTGACAGGCGCAGGCAATGCGCCGGCTAAATACTGATCCATCTTGCCCAATGCGGTATTAAACTGGTTGATTCGAATGCAGAAGACGACATCATCGGGTATCATTTCCAGCAGTGGATCAGCGGGTGCTGCCGTTGCGGTAGGGGGAAACGGGGCCATGATTACGGCTAACAAAACAGCTGCGATAAAACCAAGTGCAGTTGGGGCAGGGATGGTAGTTTTCATTGTTTTCGCCTCCTGATTCTAAAATGTGTGTTTTTTGTTATCCTTCAATTTATGGCCAATATCCGCACAGTTATACCATTGATTTTTCGCCGTTTCAATCGCTATCTATATATTGCTTAAAAAGAGCCAGCAGCTCGGCATGCATTTTTTTATTGGAGGCCAATATCGGACAGGGTTTGCCGTCATAGTCGGAAAGGTCTATCGGCGGCAGGGGGGTACCGTCCAAATCTGTTACACAGCCGCCGGCCTCTTCAATCAGTAAGATGCCTGCGGCAATGTCCCATAGACGCGTCGAATGTGTAACCGCACCGATCAGTGCGCCGCGGGCGACATAGGCCAGGTGCAGGGCGGTTGAGCCGAGCGAACGGATACGGCATGTTCCCATCAAACGGCGGACCGCACCGTCCGTTCGTGGATTCGCATTGCTGTCGATGCCGAATTGAGCGAATTTGTCGATGTTGTCCTGGTTGACAGTGACCCGAACGGTATTCAGTTGGGTCTGTCCGTCCTTAACGGCGGTAAACATCGAATCGGTGGCAGGGTCAAACACCACAGCGACGACCGGGCGTCCCTCATAAAAGGCGGCGATACTGACCGAAAAACACAACAAACCGTTTG
>JAAYQH010000331.1 GCA_012519365.1 Planctomycetota bacterium
GGTCACCGAGCCGAAGAGATGTCCCTGCTCGTTGGCCTTGGCCAACAGGACGACCTCGGCCCCCTGAACCGACGTGATCAGGCGTTCTTTCTGCTCACGCACCAGTTTACGCCGCTCGGCACGTCGGGCCTTTTCTTCGGCCAACGCCTTGATATTTTGCTCGGTGGGAATCGTCGCCAAACCGTGAGGAATCAGATAATTTCTAGCATATCCGTTTTTCACATCGACAATATCGCCAAGCCAACCCAGTTTTTCGACATCACTGCACAACAAAACCTTCATTGGGGTACTCCTGTGTCATAAATAGTTTCGATCCAGCCTTTTACGCCGAGACGCCCCCTTTTAAGAGGTGTACGGCAGCAGCGCCATAAACCGCGCCCGCTTGATGGCGCGTTTGACCTTCCGCTGGCAGCCGGCACAATTGCCGCTGCGTTTGCGGGAAAAAATCTTGCCGCGATTGGTCAGCAGCTTGCTCAGCGTATCAACATCTTTGTAGTCGATATAGGATCTGCCTTCCCGGCAAAAGCGGCATTGGGTTTGCTCGCGAATCGTGATTAGTGTTCGTTTCCGCCGAACATTCGTATTTTTTTTCATCTTCATAAGACCTATCCTGTATATACGGTTCTGATTTTCAACTTGTCAACAACGATCGCCGCCAAAAAGGAGCGATTGACTATACGGGTTAAAACGGGATATCATCGTCTCCGCCGGCGCCATAGGGCATATCGATATCACCGCCGGTCATATCCGGGCCCTCGGGGGCAGGTGCGCCGCCAAAGCCGCCGCTGCGGGCGTTTTGCCCGCCGCCGGCTCTGCCGATGAACTCAAAATTTTCGACAAACACGCGAAGACGGCTTTTTCGCGACCCATCCGGCGCCTGCCACTGGTCGTATTGAAGCCGCCCTTCGACAAAGATCGGCTCGCCCTTTTTGAAGTAGCGATTGATCGTTTCGGCGCGTTTGCCAAACATCCGACAATCGACAAAACAGGGTTCATCGGCCATTGTACCGTCCTGTTTTTTGTAGCGGCGATTGACCGCCAGCCCAAACTCCACCACCGCCGTCTGGCTGGGCAGATACGACAATTGCGGGTCGCGGGTCAGATTGCCCATTAGCAACACTTTGTTCAAATTGGCCATGGCCGTTCCTTTCCTGATTGAACCGCTGGGGCGCAGCACGTCAAACGCCCGGCCCCTGAGGGATTATTCGGTCTCGATCCGGTCGTCGGTGTCGCCACTTTGATCGATATCATCGATATCATCGATGTCGTCGATGTCGTCGATGTCGTCCTGACTGTCTTGCTCGTCCTTATCCGCATCCGCCTGGACCAGTTCCTGGGCCACCATGATCGGCGTGGGCTTTTGGATGTCCTGTTCGGTCATCGCATCCGTCCGCAGAATCATCACGCGAAGCAGCGTTTCGGACAGCTGCACATCCCGCTCGATGTCGTGGACCTGCTGCGGATCGCAGTTGAAGTACACCAAAATATACGTGCCGCGTGAGACCTTGCCGATGTCGTAGCAAAGTTTGCGTTCGTCCCACTTGCGAAAGGAGACAACCTCGGCCTGGGCCTTCTCAAGAATCCTGTGAATCGTATCGGCCACCAGCTGCCAGTCCGCCGCAGCGATCGCCGAGTCCACGAGGAACAAGCCTTCATAGAGTCGTTTTACTGCTGTTTCCAAATTTCGTACCTCCGATTGAGTACTTTGACTTAAGGTTTTATTCAGATTTATCTCGCGACACATCGTCGCGTTTTGTTTGCACTTCGTTTGTACCGGTCGTCTCGGGACGACTGTTAAAGCGATTCATTGCGGTCTCAATGCCCTGCTCGGCCCAGCACAACAACGCATCAACACAGCGCGCGATGGTCTGCTCGATAATCGGTCGCTGCTGCGGCTCAAAGCGGGACAGGACATAATCGGCCGCATCACGGCTGCCGTCCGAATCAATGCCGACGCGAAGCCTCGCGAAGGCGTCTGTGCCAAGCCGTGCGATAATGTCTTTTAGCCCGTTGTGCCCACCGGCCGAGCCTTTGGCCCGCAAACGAATCTGTCCGATCGGCAGCGCCATATCATCCAGCACCACGATGATCTCCTGCGGCGGGATTTTATAATACCCCGCTGCAGTCGCGACTGCATGGCCGCTGCGATTCATATATTGCTGCGGTTTGAGCAGGATCAGTTTGTTTTGTCCGACCCGTGCCTCAGCCGTCAAGGCGTTAAACGCCTTCCGGCGGATCGCAACTCCCAGCCGCTCGGCCAGCGCATCGAGCGTCA
>JAAYQH010000332.1 GCA_012519365.1 Planctomycetota bacterium
GGATTTGCCCTCGGCGGCAGCGAATCGACCGAGAAAGTATTCATACACCCGGCCGAGGATGTCTTTGGAGCTTTTCTTTTCGTCTTTGGCGATTAGTTCGATGTTGCTGATGATGTCGATCAACTCGCCCAGGCGGGTCTTGTCAAGGTCGGGACGGGCATAGTTTTTCGGCAGGACGCCTTTGAGCGTCTTGTTTTCCCGTTCGATGGCGGTCATGGCGTCGTCGATGGTCTGGCCAATGGTCGGATGTTTGGCGGTTTTCTGGATGATTGACCAGCGGGCTTGCGGCGGCACCCAGAAGACATTTTCGGCCATGTACTCGTCGCGGTCTTCGGGGTTGGCGTATTCCTGTGTTTGCAAGGCGGTGTATTTGGCCTGGAACGTGTCGGAGATGTATTTGAGGAAGATCAGCCCCAGTGCGACGTGCTTGTATTCCGAGGCGTCCATATGGCCCCGCATTTTATCCGCAGCAGCCCACAGCTTGTCCTCAAATCCCAGATGGGCACCATTCTCCGATTTTGCCTTCGATACCGATTTCCTGCTATTATTTTTGGCCATCGCGTACCCTTGTGTTGTAATCACTGCCCTGATTGATCTGATTGACCAGAACCCGCCAACTCATCAACGCTGTTAATTGCCTTAAATTAAAGGGCATTGTACATCCTGTTCGGCTTGTTGTTTTCGGGTTTCCCTGAATTTCCCGCGATAATACCAAAACAATATCGGAATCGCAATAATTAATCAACTGTCGCATTGAGACTGGAATTTCAAATTTTGGCAATTAAGAGTCCTGAATGCTCTTTTTGTTTGAGTTTCTCTGTGTTTGCGGCACAAAAAAAGCCTGTGGAGCAAAGAAGGAGGATGGGGCAGGTGATGCCCCACAGGGCTAACTCCACAGGCAACAGAAGGAGAAAACTTCTTATAGCTAAAAGCTGTTCTTGTGTCAATTCCTGACGGATGTGAAATCGGGCTTTACTGGCTGTCGAGGAGTGGTCAAGCAAATCGCACCCCGAGATAGCGGCTCATGTCGGCGTTAGCAGACGCCATCTATCGCAGTGGATCGTCGATATTTCTCGACACGACGATTCCGATAAGGGAAGCCCTTCCCATACGGGTACAGAAGACTCCACAACTCCAGAAACAGAGACAGAAACCGCAGAATTCGGCCAAAATCGAAGCAGTTGCGGATAGTGTCTTAATTCCAGACACGAAACTACCGATATGGCAACCCCTTGCCTTATCGGATGCCAAGAGTCGGGAATACGAAAAAATAGATTGGCATCTTTCGAGGTACTATGGGTGTCAAAGGCGCGGGCGGGTGGGGGTGTGGTAAAGATTTTCCCGCTCGTGTGTATCCGTTTTTTCTGATGCCTCGGTCGCTGTCTGACCGTCTGGACGTGGTGTCTGGCTCTATTTGATCTTCTCATCGACAAACCCGCTCGGCCTGTCGGTCAATGAAGGCAATCAGTTCCGGCTGTGGATAGAAGATACGTCTGGAGATTTGCACTGCTCGCAGAACACCTGCTTCCCGATATCGCTTCATCGTTTCTCTGGGGCTTTTAATGCTGATTGTGTCCAGTCGCAAAAATCGGATTGCTTCATCCTCGGTCATCAAATAGGGGCAGGGTGTCCCACCGCTCAATCAGATCGACCAATTCAGGGTGATTTTGCAGCGAAAAGGTTATGCTGGAGGATATGCCGCTTTTTTCGATGTTTGTAAGTTCTTTTGTTTTCTGTGTGTTAGCGTTTTCGTCAGACGGTTTGCTAAACCGTCGTGGGGGTAACCGCCCCCACCGCGGGTTCGAATCCCGCCCTCTCCGTTTTTTGTCCAAAAACCCTGTTTTTGCCCCCGTCAGCGGTTTTTTTTCTGTCTTGCCAGTATCCTGTTTTGACCCGTCAGCATTGCCAGTCATTGCCAAAGAATGACCCGAAAAGTCAGATTTTTTTGTAAGCTGGTTTGTAAGCGATTTCAAGCCAGCGTTGGCAGTGCCATTATCCCCCGGTTGTCCGGCTTTCACGCCCCGAATCGCTATCGGCTTGGTTTAGGAAATGCGACAGTCCCCTGTCCCCCCAGCGACAAGTGAGAAGCAGGCTGAGCCCATGGGTCGCCATTCAGGGCTTTGCCGGCCCAATGCCAAGTTCCTGCATCACTTTTTTCATATCCTCCCAGACCCGCCGTCGTGTCTCAATGGTATAATTGCGAATCAAATAGGAGGGGTGATAAGTCGGCATCAACTTGGCCGGGGGATGAGAGAGTGAAAACCGATACTCAAAAAAACGTCCCCGCAGTTTGCCGATTGCTGCGTCGGTTTCCAACAGTGTCCGGGCGGCGTGGGCACCCAGCGCCACAATCACCGTCGGTGCTATCAGTTCAAGTTGGCGTTTCAGATAAGGCATACATTGAGCAATCTCGTCCGGCTTAGGGTCTCGATTGCCGGACGGACGGCACTTGACAACATTGCAAATAAATACCTCCTGCCGATTTAGACCCATCGCCGCAATAATTTCGGTGAGTTTTTTGCCGGCTTTGCCGACAAATGCAAGACCTTGTTTGTCTTCATCTTCGCCCGGCCCTTCGCCGACGAACACCAGCCGAGCCTTGGGGTTACCCTGGCCGGGGACGGCGTGGGTACGGGTTTGAGCAAGGCCGCACAAACGACATTGCCGCACAGCAGCGGCGATGTCCTCGAGCGTCTGAAAGCTCGAAAGCGACGGCACTGTTGTTTCGGTCGCAATCAGTGTGGGCTGTCGGCTGACTGTGGGGGA
>JAAYQH010000333.1 GCA_012519365.1 Planctomycetota bacterium
CGAGATGCTGCACGCCAAGCCGATATCCAGCAAAAATGTCGGCAAGGGAATCAACAGAGTTGCCAGAATCGCCACCAATCCAGCGGCAAAGATAAAATTCGTGTTGCCGCCGAATCGCAGCAGCCCGGCCTCTAAGCGAGTTTTTGAAGGTTGTGTTGTGGATTCGCTCATGGTGATGAAAGATAATTATGTTTTTTTCGATTGCTGAGTCGGGTCAATCTGTTTGACCTGATTTCCCATGACCTGTCGAATGCGCAGCCCGTAGTGATCGTCCACCACGACCACATCGCCCGCAGCCAGACGCACGCCCTGGACGTACAATTCCGCCGGTTGACCCACAGCCTGATCCAGTTCGAGTACCGAGCCGGGCCCAAGTTGTAAAAGCCTGCGAAAGGGCACCTCGGCCGTGCCGAGAACCGCCGTTATCGGCATCTGGACATCCAGCAAAACCGACAAATTTTCCTTTTCCAAAGGGCCGCCATCCTCAACCTCTTCGAATTCTGCCATCCGGACGGCGGTTTGTTCATCTTGCTCGTCCGCCATTTCGACGGCGTCGTGCGAGTTCGCCTCCTGAACGGTTTTTTCAACATCAAACGTTTCTGTTTTGGCCATTGTTATATCCTGTTTTTACAGTGTACTATTCGTTTTTCTATGTCGGTTTTATACCTTATAAGGTCTGGTTTTTTTCACCGGCAATCAACAGCGCCAATCGTTTACCGTGCCTGGCCGGCCAGCCGCAAAAGCACGGGCGTTCATTGACCAGTATGTCCACCGGCTCGGTAATCTTTCGATCCAGAATCACCACATCCCCTTCTTCCAGCGCTAAAATATCTTTCAGCGTCATCAGCGCTGAACTGAGCAGGGCGGTAACACGCAGGGGGGCTTCGTGCATCTGCCGGACAACCTGTTCCGGATCGCCTTTTTTGTCTTCGGCCCGTTTGAAGGGTCCTTCGATGCGGGCGATATCGGCGATGACCTCGTCAAGAACTGTCAGCGAGATGGTCAATTTAGCCTGACCACTGACAGCCTCAAAACGGAATTCACACACATCGTCCACGTCATGGAATACCACCGGCCAATCGCGATAGATAATCTGGGTGCTTTTTTGGATAGGTGTACAGCCGTACTCTTCAAAACCTGCCGCCAGTGCCTCGGCCAGCGAGCTCGCGGCATCTTGTAAAATCGATTCGGCCAGGGAGGTCATCTGGCCATTCTGCCCAATCTGCGAGTCCGGATCCCTCAGCATGCATCCGACCAACAGAGCGGCTGTTTCAAACGGAAGACTGATAAACCCCGCGTGTCCTTTGTTTGATTGTGTAACGGGCAGATAATAGGTCTGCGGCTGTTTCTGTACCACATGGGCGTGCAGCTGGTCGGCGTAACGCTCATACACACCTTCGGCCCGCACCTCAAAAGGCATACCGGACAGGGTATGCAGGCACTTTTCCAGATGTCCGGCCAGTTTGACGCTGAACAACATCAGCTCTTCTCTGCTGGTGCGGTTCAACCGATGCGGAACGTGCCAATCCACCGGATCGGCATCCGGAATATGAGTATCCGGCTCGACAAGAGACCGCATCCGCTGCATCAGTTCAAGCAGTTGAGTGCCGGCCATTGTGTTGGGTTTACGCATCTGGGTCATTGTACCGCGAACTCCTTGAATAAGACCTGACGAATGTAGGGCTTGCTGTCCGGAAACAGCAGTCGGTTGAACTGTTCATGCACGTCGCGTTTGATCCGATTCAAATTTCGGCTGCCCCGTACATCCTCAAGACTTAATCCCGCAAAATACGTTGTCAGCCAGTCCCTCAGAATCATGGTGCGCTGTTCCAGGAAGGCCTTGCCCTTTTCTTGATCCAGTTCGGGGCTTACCTCCAGCGAAATCGTCACCCGAACATAACGCGTTACGCCCGGCTCGTCCAGATTGGCCAGCACCGGCTCCATCGCGTCATAAATCCAGGGCGAATTTCCATTGACCTGCTCAGCCAGTAAATCTTCAAACCCCTTTTCCTGTGCAGGTGAAGGGGTGTTCGGTTTTGCAGCCGCAGAGATGTCCTGTCCGCCCAGCAATTGCGACAGGGCAAAGCCGCCGGTAGCACACGCCACCACCACTGCTGCTAATATGAGCCAGAAAAAAAGGCCCGCTTTGCCGGTTGAAGCGGCATCGCCTTTTTCTTTTTCTGTATTTTTTACCGCATTATCTTTTGCCATTCTTTATGTTCTCGCTGCTGGGTGTCCTCTTCATTTATCCTCGGATACTCGACTTAAACGACTTTAATCGACGTCGGCACCCACCGGTTCGAAGGCGTCGTTGTATTTTTTGACTTTTTGCCGCAATGTGCGATCGCTGATACCCAAAACCCGTGCTGCTCGCGTGCGGTTGCCATCCTCCTGGCGAAGCGTTTCAAGAATAGCACGTCGTTCGAGTTCTTCGAGGGGGCGCCCTGCCAGGGGCAAGGACTCTTGCTGTTCAAAACGCTGCGTGCCGAGATGGGAACGCAGCTCCTGCAGCACCCACGGCATCTCGGTAATTGACAAATTCGGTCCTTTCCCAAGAATCATGGCCGTCCTGACGACATTGCGAAGCTGGCGAACATTGCCCGGCCACGAATAGGCGTTAAAAATCTCCAGTGTTCGTCTATCAATCGCCGTGATCGCCCGTCCCGCCTCGCCTGCGGATTCATTGACAAACCACCAGATCAACTCCGGTAAATCCTCTTTTCGCTCGGCAAGAGCGGGCATGGCGATATGCACGCCGCATAGCCGATAATATAAGTCGGCACGAAATTGCCCCTTGTTAACCAGATTTACGATGTCCTGATTGGTTGTGCTGACCACACGCACATTCACGCGAATGCTTTCGCTGCCGCCGACCCGCTCAAATCGCATCTGTTCCAGCGCTCGCAACAATTTGGCCTGAAACGGCGCCGGCGTCTCGGTAATTTCATCAAGAAACAGCGTGCCGCCGTGGGCCCGTTCCAGTCGCCCTTTGTGGCACATCAGTGCACCGGTAAAAGCCCCTTTTTCATGCCCGAACAATTCGCTTTCCAGCAGCGATTCGCTCAATGCTGCGCAATTGACCCGAACCAGCGGCCCGTCGCACCGTTTGCTGCGGTTGTGAATCAGTCCGGCCAGCAGTTCCTTGCCCGTACCGCTGGGGCCGGTAATCAAAACCGGAGCCGACGTGGCGG
Organism: Planctomycetota bacterium; assembly: GCA_012519365.1. Classification (GTDB taxonomy): domain Bacteria; phylum Planctomycetota; class Phycisphaerae; order Sedimentisphaerales; family Anaerohalosphaeraceae; genus T3Sed10-213. The sequence goes on from JAAYQH010000333.1 coordinate 3,192, forward strand.
CCACCGCCTCGGCCATCCGTACCGCCCGCTTGAGCGGCTCGCTGCGGCCGACGATCGGATACACCCGCCCGTCATCTCCGAGAACCGTTGCGACACTGCCGGCCTTGTGATTGGGAAGCCA
>JAAYQH010000334.1 GCA_012519365.1 Planctomycetota bacterium
CCAGCATGCCGACCATGCGGTCTTTCTCGCCCAGCGGAACGGCGATGATGTTGTGGATGCCGTTCGGCCAGGTGTAGCGGAAGGGCCCGTCCACGGTGCTGTCGAGCAGGGCTTCCCGCCCGCGGGCCAATTCCGAGGTCAACTGCATTTGGAGCAGGTCGGCTTTTGCCGGGTCGATGTGCATGACGCCGGCGCCGGCGGTGAGAGTTAATTGTTTGCGGCCGTCCATTTTTTTGTCGAGAAACAGGCCGATGCCCTCAACCGGTATCAGTTGGGTCACTTCGTCGCAGGCCATCTGAAGGTAGGCGGGGATCGATTGGGTAACCTTCATATGGGTGCTCAAATTGTATAAAAGAATGATTTCCTCGTAGGCCTGGGACAGTTCGCTGCTGATGCTTTCGATTTGTCCCCTGATGCGTCTGGAATGGGCGAACGTCTCCGCGAATTCTTCAAGGATCCAGGTCAGATAAATCCGTTCACGCTGTTGCGATCCGCCCCGGACCGTCGGGCAGGTCGGCTGGATAATCAGAACGGCATAGGGGCGGTCATCGGCGGTCAGGACACAGGCCGGAATGTCGGCATCGGAGCCGCAGAACACGACCGGCCGACCATGGTCGGCGGATTGGGCCACAGCCTCGGCGACGTACCGGCCGCCGTGGGGGTCACTGTCCGCACCGGCGGGGTACAGCAGGGTGCCATCGGGGTCGTAGACGGTTAACACGCAGTCCACTTGTTCGAGCCGTTCGGCCAGAGTGCCCAGGCCGGGGATATACGAGGCGGTCACGGCCTCGGCGGCGGGATGCTGGAGCAAATTGTCGGTTGGGGGATTCATACGCTCTGTGATCAGGCCTGGACAGTGCTATGAGGGGCCAGGGCATGTTGGATGGTTTGCAGAACTTCACGCGGACTGAAGGGTTTGCTCAGACAGTCGGCGATGGCCAGACGCTGTTTTTGTTCCTCGTCGATGGAAAAGTTGCGGGCGGTGAGCATAACCACCGGCGTTGAGCGGGTCTGGGCGTCTTGGCGGAGGTGTTCGATCAATTCAAGGCCCCCCATGACAGGCATCTGGTAGTCGGTGATGATGATATCGGGATTGTGTTCGCGAGCCAGCTGCAGGGCTTGTTTGCCGTTTTCGGCAGTGAAGACCTCAAAGCCGTTGTTGCGCAGTTTGATGGCGACGACCTGAACGATGTGAAATTCATCATCGACAACGAGCGCTTTGGGTTGTGTCATTGGTTTCTCCTCGATTCTCTCTGGATGGCTAAGGTTCCTGTTTTGGCTCTTTTGCGGCCCGGCTATCGGGACTATGTTTTTTATAAGCCCACCGGTGTTGCCCCCTTTAGAGGCTACTCGGCTGTGCCGCCTGGACCGAGAGCGGCAGCTCAAAACCAAAGGTGCTGCCCTGCCCGACGGTGCTGGTCACAAAGACCCGCCCGCCGTGTACTGTTTCGACAATTTGTTTGACCAGGTTAAGTCCCAATCCGGTGCCTTTGGCACATTTATTGTTGGCTTGCACGCGATAAAATTTATCAAAAACATGGTCTATGTCTTCCGGCGGAATGCCCACGCCGGTATCGGTGATGGTGACCGTGATGCGGTTGTCCGGCTCGTTGACCTCCGACTGAACGGTAATTGTGCCGCCGGAAGGGGTGTATTTGACGGCGTTGCTGAGCAGGTTGACCACGACCTGCGCGAGCATATCGCGGTCGATATAGACCTGGTCGTACAGAATGGGGGCCTGGGTGTGCAGTGTGATGTTTTTTTCATGGGCGTAACTTTTGATCATTTCGACAGCATCGCGAACGATCAGGGCCATGCTGTGGTTGTCTTTCTGGACTTTGACCAGACCCGATTCAATGCGGGAGATATTGAGCATATCGTCAATCAGTCGGGTCAGACGCTGGGCCTGGCTCTGGATGACATCGCAGAAGGTGGCCAACGTTTCGGCGTCCCCGGCCTCGCCATCGACAAGCATCTCGGCGTAGGCATTGATGGAGGCCAGAGGGGTTTTCAATTCGTGGGAGACGTGGCTGACGAAATCGTTTTTCATTTGTGCGATTTCTTTTTCACGCGTGATATCGTGCAGGACCGTCACGACGGCGATGTTGTGGTCGGACTCAGACGCGGCACAGGACAGCACAGCGTCAAAGATCACCGGCTGGTCGGCTTCGGACAGGGCGATTTCGTGGCGGACGTGTGCGATACGGCCGGTGCGGCACTTTTGGATCAGCGGCAGCAGCGGCTCA
>JAAYQH010000335.1 GCA_012519365.1 Planctomycetota bacterium
CCGACATTGATGATTGCCTTTTCGTCGGGAATAATCGGGTATTTGCCGCCCAACTCATCCGGGGTGTAAAAGTCCGGGTCTTCCAAAAAAACCCCCGGCAGGTGCGTATGTCCCACAAAGCAGATATGTTTGACCCGTTCGAAGAGGGCGTTCATTTTGCCTGTGGTTGTATAGACATCATCGGGGAAAACATATTCATTGATCGGGCGTCGCGGCGAGGCGTGTACAAAATCCAGCGTCGCCTTGACATTTTTGAGTTTAGTTTCGAGCGTCCAGCGCATCTTTTGCTGGCCTAAATAACGCCATCGTTTGTCGCTTTTTTCGTGGTCTGTCTCCTGTTCGAGCACCTTGCGGGCCCAATAGGCTGCAGATTCGGCCCCTTGATTGAAGTTGGTCGGCTCGTACAGGGCCGCATAGTCGTGATTGCCCATCAGACAGATCTCCGTTTTATCGATGACTAAATCAAGGCACTCGATAGGGTTGGCGGCGTACCCCAGCACGTCGCCGAGGCAGTAAATCGTCTTAATGCCGCGTTTTTCAATGTCTGCCAGCACTGTTGTCAGTGCCTCAAGATTCGAATGGATATCGCTGATAATCGCAAACATAGTGATAAATCCTGGTTTCAGTTTCGCTTCAAAGCCGCCTTTATATCACAAACCGCCCCGGCAATCCAGAAAAACGTTCCGGCCGAGCGTAAAATTGCCCCCCGCCGTGCGGCGCGTTGGCTGGGAAGGGAAAGGCTGGGTGTCTATCCTGCGGCCGGAAAGCGCGCAACAAGGGCTACCCATCGCGGCCGGGCGTTCTTGCGGCCGGATGGCTTGGTGTTAAGTTTTGACAAGACAGAAAGTTATTAACTCGGCGGGGCGAATCGGCAGTCGTCCGTTTTAGTTCTGATTTCTCTCTTCCTTCAAGGTCGTTTTTTCAATTTGCGCATTTTCCCCGCAAGGTTGTTTCGGCAATGTATTCAATTGTTTGTCGGAATAATAGAGAATTGTCATTGCCCTGAGGACGGGTTGTGGGTACCCTTAGCGGCGTTCCTGAAATTTTTTGAAACATAGATGCCGGTATTCACGTCTTATTTCGGTGTCTACGGGGATATTTCGGTTCAAACCGATAGATTGTGGAACATTTGATTTGAAAAAGGTGTTTTTATCGGAACAATGCGGCCTTGCCGAGGATGGCCGCGTGTGGCAGGGTCGGCCTGAAGTTGGCAGATTCGGTTGATAGAAAAGATTAAAAAATAAGGAAATTCGGCGTGACGAAACTACTGGGCGAATTACTGTGCGAAAAAAAATATCTTGATTCATCGCAACTTGAGGCAGCCCTTGAAACGCAGAAAAAGACCGGTAAAAAACTCGGTCAACTTCTTTGCGAAAGCGGTGCTGTCAGTCCCCGCCAATTGATCGAGGCGCTTGTTGAACAGGCCGGGCTGGAGAAGATAACGCTTGAGGATCGGACCATCGGGCGTGAGGTGCTTGATCTGATTCCGGCCGAGGTGGTCAGTCAATACAATCTGATTCCTGTTGAGCGTCAGGACGGCCGACTGACTGTGGCCATGGCGGATCCGTTCAATCATGAGGCCATCGCCGACCTTCGGCTATTGACGGGGCTTGTGATTCGCCGTTGTTACTGCCCGGCCTCGGATTTGGAAAAGGCCATCTCCAAGTACTATGGCAGTAATGTCGCGCGAATGTTGCGCGATTTGGCGCCCGGGGAAAAGGAAAAGGCCGACACCTCCGCCCTTGAGGACGAACTGGAAGGCGAGCAGCTCAGCGCCGCTCGCCTGCACGAATTGGCCCGTGAGCCGAGTTTGGTCAATTTGGTCAATTTGATTTTGTTCGAGGCTATCGAATCCCGCGCCAGCGACGTGCACATTGAACCCTTTGAAAAGGATGTGCGCATCAAATACCGCATTGACGGCGTGCTGATTGAAAAATCCTCCTCGCCCAAACGGCTTCAGGCGGCAATTATCTCGCGTATCAAGATTATGGCGAATATGAACATCGCCGAGCGATTTGTGCCTCAAGACGGGCACATCGAGTTTGCCGGGGCCAAGAGCAAGATTGATATTCGTGTGTCCACTGTGCCGACGATTTTCGGCGAGTCGGTGGTGATGCGTCTGCTGGACCGCAGTGCGGCGTTGATTCCACTGGAGCAATTGGGGATGAATCCCACCACGCTTAAGGGGTTTGTCCACTGTCTGAGCAAGGCGCACGGCATTGTGCTGGTTACCGGCCCGACCGGCAGTGGTAAGACGACAACCCTGTATGCTTCATTGAACCGGATTTATGACCCGACCCGCAAGATTATCACCATTGAGGATCCGGTGGAGTATCAATTGGACGGGGTGGTGCAGATTCCAGTCAATCCGCGTCGCGGTTTGACGTTTGGACGCGGTCTGCGGCACATTTTGCGTCAAGACCCGGATATTATCATGGTAGGTGAAATTCGCGATAAGGAAACCGCCGACATCGCCGTGCGTGCCGCTTTGACGGGGCATTTGGTCTTCAGCACGCTGCACACCAACGATGCGGCCGGTGCGGTAACCCGTCTGATTGATATGGGGGTTGAGCCGTTTTTGCTGGCCAGTTCGCTGGAGGGGGTGTTGGCCCAACGGCTTGTTCGCAAGATTTGTCCGCGGTGTCGTGAGCCGTATCAGCCCAGCGCGGCGCTGCTGGAGAGTTTGAACAATTCGATTCGGATTGAGCCGGGCACGCCGCTGTATCACGGCCGCGGCTGCGACGAGTGTAACCGGACGGGGATGAGCGGGCGATTGGGTATCTTTGAATTGTTGCGGGTTACTGAGCCGATGCGAAAACTGATTGCCTCCCGCCCGACGACCGACCAGATTTTGGCGGCGGCCCCGTCCGATCATGTCAGTATGCGGCACAGCGGTATCGAGAAGATACTGGCCGGCATTACGACGGCAGAAGAGGTTCTCCGGGCGACTCAGGGCGTTGAGGAAGATTAAACCGATGGTGCGGAACGACGGTGTGAGCGTAGCGTTGAAATGTCACAATGGGGAATTGATTTTTTACTATGGCAACATTTGTTTACAAAGGAGTTGACGCCGGGGGGCAGGTGGTTACCGGCACGATAGAAGCCGTCGATCGCAAGGTTGCGATTGCCGATTTGGCTCAGCGGGGGCGGTTTGTCTCCGAGTTGGTGGAAGGTCGGGCCGAGGGCGGCTTTTTCACCTCGTCCCGCTCTGAGCAGGGCCGGCTGCCGCACAAGTACGGCGGCATTCGCAGCAAAGAACTGCTGGCGATGCTGGGGCAATTGGCTACGGCCATGAAGGCAGGGCTGCCGATTGTCAATGCGCTGGAGATTATCAAATCCCAGCAGAAAAAAGAATCGATGTATAAACTGCTGGAGGAATTGGTCGCGTCGGTGACCTCCGGCGACAGTCTCAGCGATGCGATGGAAAATCATCCGGAATTGTTCGACCGGTTGACGATTTCGATGGTGCGCGTTGGCGAGACCGGCGGCATCCTTGAGCAGACGCTTGAGGAATTGGTCAAGCTCAAGCACCGTGAGGAAAAAGTCAAGTCCAACCTTCTCAACGCCGCGGCTTATCCGGTCTTCGTGCTGGCAGTCGGGGTGATCTCGATGGTTATCATTTTGGTCTGGGTGTTGCCCAAGATCATTACCACCATCGGGATGTCGCCGGCGATGCTGCCCTTGCCGACGCGGATGCTGATGGGGCTAAGCCATTTTCTGGTCGGCTGGGGCTGGGCGTGTCTGGTTGGTATTGTGATTGCGGTGATGGTGTTTAACAAGTGGAAACAAACGCCGGAAGGGCGGTTCGGGTGGGACGGCTTTATGCTGCGTCTGCCGTTGTTTGGGCCGGTGGTCAAAACGCTGGCGGTCGGGCGATTTGCGCGAACGCTCGGTGCCTTGAGCAAAAGCGGGGTAACGATTCTGGAGGCACTGCGGGTGGTGCGCGATACGCTGGGCAACGAGGTGCTGGGGCGTCAGATCGACCAGGTCAGCGGCCAGGTCAAAACCGGCCACAGTCTGGCCGAGCCGCTGGAAGAGTCGGGGATGTTTCCGGCGCTGCTGGTGCAGATTGTCGCGATGGGCGAGCAGACCGGCCGGCTGGATGAATTGCTGCTCAGTGCGGCCGATACGTTTGACGAGGCCGCCGATACGACCATGAACCGCTTTTTGGCGTTGTTTCCGGCGATTTTGATTTTGATGCTGGCGGTGGCGATCTTTTTCATCATCGTCGCTACGCTGCTGCCGATTATCGGGATGGACTTAAGTGTACTGTAAGAATAGAGGTCAGAAAAATGGATAAGGATATGAAACAACGACGAAAACAAAAGGGCTTTACGATCATTGAACTGGTAGCTGTGGCGATGATTATTTCGCTGTTGGCGGTGTTTGTCGTGCCGCGGGCGTTCAAGGGCCTGGGCCGGGCCAAGCGCGACATCGCCCGGGGCAAGATAGGCATCCTCGAAGGGGCCCTGGCGCAGTTTCAATATGACTGCGGCCGCTTTCCGACCGATGCGGAAGGGCTGCAAGCGCTTCTGACGCCGCCGGCGGGACTGGAGGACAAGTGGGCCGGGCCGTATTGCAAGAGCAGCGACCTGCTCGACCCGTGGGGCAATCCGTATATTTATATCGCCACGGGAGTGATCAACCCCGGCGGATTTGATTTGATCAGTTATGGCGCCGACGGCGCCGAAGGCGGCGAAGGTGAAAACGCCGATATTTATAATGATTGATAGGCGGTTAGGCGGTCAGGTGAGCAGGCAAACAGGCGGATGAATGCGGCAATAGAAAAAAGGTGTTCAACGGCTTACGCCCGTCGTCAAGGCGGCGGGTTTACGCTGGTGGAATTGACGGCGGTCGCGGCGCTGCTGGCCCTGTTGACCTCGGCGGCATTCATTACCTATAACCGCACATGGCAAAATTGGTCGCTGCGTCAACATGCCGAGCAGTTTTATCTGGCCGCACGATATGCCCGCGTGCTGGCGATAGAGAGCGGTCGGCCCTGTCAGCTGGTTATCGACCCGGACAATAAAGCCTATTACATTGTCCAGGCCGCCCCCGATTCGGATGAGACGACGGCGGTGTCCAATCTGTGGCATCGCCCCGGCAAACTGGCCGATTCGGTCTCGTTCGAAGGGGTGATGGTGGTTCGCAGCGAAAGCCTGGGCGAGTCGGGCAGCGCAATTACGTTTTACCCCGAAGGCAGAGCCGACGCGGCGACTGTGCGGCTGACCAACGGGCAGCGGGCTTATACGATTCAGATCAGCGCTGCGACCGCTCGGGCAACCCTGCTGGTCGGCGATGACGAAACCTATGACCCCGATCAGATTGATTTGGATGCGGTATGAATACGTCAACGCACAATCTGTTTCGTCGGCGGGGCGTGAGCCTGCTGGAGACGGTGTTGGCTGCCTCGCTGCTGGGCGGTGTAGTTATGACGATTTGCGGGCTGTCGGCCGGCAGTCTTCGCTCGATTCGGCTCAATCAGGAATACGAAAAGGCGTGGGATTATATCGAGCGGCAGTTGACCCTGATCGATATGGTCGGTGTGCAGGCGATGCAGCAGCGCGGCCAGTCCGGCGGCCAGTTCGAAAGTCTTGACGGGCGGATCTGGCACTGGACCGTGCAAATCAATGAAACCGGCATTACGGCGTTGTATGATGTGGTAATACAGCTTCAATGGGAAGAAGACGGCCGCACGCGTAGGCTTGAATGCCGGACACGGATGACCGCCAAGAGTTCTGCGGTGGACGAAACGCAGACCGACACGCAATCTGACGGTTCCCAAACGACGACAACCCCTGCATCGACGCCGGGAGCGACATCATAAGTGTGGTCGAGGAGCTGGCGGCTTTGGGTCGCTATTTGAACGTGTGGCAGGGCGTGTCACAAGAATAAAAAACACGGCAAGAAAAAACGCGGGATTGACAAACGCAGGTGAAAAAGCAAACGCAACAATACGGTGGGTTCACGTTGGTTGAGCTGATGGCGGCATCGGTGATTACGGCGTTTATCGCCATGGTGGCTGTCGGCGGGATGATCAGCGTGACCAGCGCACGCAGCAGTCTGGACGAAGTGACAGAAGTGATGGATGAGCTGCGCTATGCGGCGGATTTGCTGCGGCAGGATTTGGCCAGTGTGCATCGCGATCGGCAGGAAATGCTGTTTGAAGGCGCTGTGGAAGACAGCGCCGCAATGGTGCTGCCGCGCCTGAGATTTCGGGCGATTGGGACGACCAAGGCGCGCTCCTCGCAGCCTGAAAGCGATGTTTATGAGGTTGAGTATCTGTTTGTGACCGGTCAGGACGGCAAGAATCGTCTGTGTCGGCGGGTCTGTCCCATTGTCGGCATTGAAGACCAGGACGATCAGACTGCCGGGGGTATATTGACCAAACTGTCCGAGCATATTGCTTTTTTCGGGATACGCTATTTTGGCGGCACCGACTGGTCCAGCGTCTGGTCGGTTGATCAGCAGTTGCTGCCGACACTGATCGAAGTGTCGCTGGCGTCGTGCGTCGTTGATAAAAACGGCAAGGAAAAGATTTATTCCAAACAGGTGATCGTTACCTTTTCTCGTCTGGGCGATCAAGCCGACCAGCTGGAAGAAGAAGACCAGACGCTTCTGGAAGAAATTGAATTTACGGATCCCCAGGCGGGAGTGGAACCCTAATGCGGTATCGAAAGCACAAAACCCGTTGTGCACGGCCGGGCTTGGCGCTGATTGCGGTGCTGTGGATTGCGGCCCTGATGATGGCGCTGGTCAGTGTGGCCGCCCAGACCAGTCTGCTGGACAGCCGTGTCAGTCAGCTTGAAAACGAAAAGCAGCGGGGCCGCTGGGCCTGTCGCGGCGGCGTGGAAACGGCAATTGCGCTGCTGCTGGAGGACGATCGTTCCTATGATGCGCTGACGGATTTATGGGCGACCAATCCCCTTGAACTGGAGCAGCTGGATTTCGGCGGGGTCACGGTGGACATTCAGGTGGTCGATGTTGCCTCCAAACTCAATGTCAACACGGCCACGCGGGAGCAGTTGCTGGCGCTGCCGGATATGACCGAGGACATTGCCGACAGCATTCTGGATTGGGTTGACAGCGACGAAGACATTCGCCCCGGCGGCGCCGAGAGCGGCTATTATTTGAATCTGGATATCGGCTATTGGGCGCGAAACGGAGCGATCCGAACCGATCGTGAACTGCTCCGCATCAAGGGGATCACCGAGGGGTTGTTTTACGGCGAGCGGGAACTGGAGCTACTCTCGGCGGATAACGAGGGCTGGATGCATTATTTGACCTGTTACTCAAGGGAGTTGAATCAGGACAGCGACGGCAATCGAAAAATCAATATCAATCGCGCCGACCGAGAAACGCTGATTACCGATTTGGGGCTTTCTGAAGGGCAGGCCCAATGGGTGCTGGATAATCGGCCGTTCCGACAGTTCGCGGATATGATTGGACAAACGTCAACAACGACTGCAACGGCTTCTTCTGCCGGTTCCTCTGCATTCGGCCAGACCGGGGCGACCGGCTCAACGGCCCGTTCCGCGGCGAGTCAGACAACCGGCGCTGCAAGCCGGCAGACACAGACCAGCTCCAGGCAGGCGACCGGCCAACAGCAGCAGGAACAACCCGCTGCTGAGCCGCTGGATATGGCGACAGTGCTGGAACTGGCCGATAAGGCGACGCTGACCAATCGCCGCACCCTGCCCGGCAAGGTCAATCTCAACACCGCCGGTGAAACAGTGCTGACCGCCTTGTTTGAGGACAATCGGGAGCTGGCGCAGAATGTTATCGCCGCTCGCGAAGGGCTGGGCGGCGTGTTTTTGAGTTTGGCCGACTTGCAGCAGGTCGAGGGGATGAGCCGGGAGGTTTTGCAGCAGTATTTGGATCAAATGACCCTTCGTTCGAGTATCTATGAAATTCACGTGACAGCCGTCTCGCAGGCGACAGGACTGACCTGGCAGGTTCAGGCTATAGTGGACCGCGAGGCCGCACAGGGACAAATTATTTATTGGCGAGAAGGAATAAGCCGGTGAAGCAGATGGAACAAGAAAAAAAGACAGCACAACAAGCCATGGGGCTGGTGATTTCGACCGGCGCCGGCAAAATATGGGCGGCGATGGTCAGACGCCGAAACGGCAGTTTTGAGCGGACCTATCAGGCGACCTTTGAGCTGGCCGAGGGGGTGGACAATGCCGTCAAACGGCTGCTTGAACACAGTGACGATCCGCAGGCGCCGGTGGTAATCGGGCTGGATTCGTCGCAGTTGCGCTACGTGGATATATCGCTGCCGCCGGTGGAGTCAGGCCTCTTGCCGCAATTGATTCGCACGCAGGCCGAGGCGCGTTTGCCGCTGGACAGCGATCGGCTGCAGTTGGCCTGGCGTGTGTCCGCTGCTGCTCAAGGCTATGAGTGCACCGTCGCAGCGGCTCGATGGGATGCCGCGGAGGCGGCGCTGGGGCGGCTTAGTCTAAACGGGCGATTGTTTGCTCTTGTGCCGGACGCGGTCGGTTTTGCTCACCTGATGCCGCGGATTTTTGCCGCCGCCAGACGGCCCTGTATTGTGCTTCGTCGGCGAACCGACGGAATCGCGATGATTCGGCTGGATGAGGCCGGGGTGGTGCGAAGCGCGGTCATTCATGCCGAGCCGTCGGACATTCTTGAGCGGCCCGTGCTGGTCATGCAGGACCTTCAGATCGAATTGGAATCGATGGCCGAGAAGCAGGCCCGCCAGATTCTCGTTACTATTTGGCCCGGGGATGATCCCTTTTTGCACCGTGCGGCCGAGGCGCTGAAGCGGGACGGCTGGCCGGTGGAGGCTCTTACGCCGGACCGCGACGCGATGAAACAGGCCCGTCTGGACGATGCGCAGGATGCCGGGGGGCATCTGCTCGATGCGTCGGGGCTGGCGCTGCTCGGCCTGACCGAAACGGAACCGGCGTTTGATTTTATGCGCAGCAGGCAACTTTCCCAGACGGCTCAGGATGCCGCGCTGCACCGGAAAAAACGCCTGCGTACGGTTGCGGCCATCGCCGTGTTGGCGGTCTTGTCTCTGGCGGTTGGCTACTGGAGTTTGCTGCTGGAGACTCAGCAGCTGCGTCGCGAGTTGGAGGTGCAGGTGGACGGCGTCAAAGCCCAAACCATCCTCCAGCAGCAGGCCTATCAAGAGGCCGTTGCCCGCGCTCGGGTGGATATGATCGCGCTGCTGGAGGCTATTCAGGACAGTCGTGACGGCATTCTGCTGGACAGCATCGAATTTGAACAGGGCAAACCCGTCAAACTCGTGGCCGTCGCCGGCGGTTATGAACAAGTCTATGGCTTCCAAAAACGCCTTGAAGATAAGGACGGCGTCAATCAGGTGCGGCTGATTGATCCGCGTCTGGATGAACGCACGCGGCAGGTGCGTTTTACGCTGCAATTTCATTATCAACATTTTACCGGGTTAAAACCATGAAACCGCTGACCGAACGGGATAAACGAACATTAAAACTGTCCGCCGCTGCGGCGGTGCTGATCGTCGGCTATTTTCTGTTTGCCGAGCCGGCGTGGCACTCTTATCGCTCGCTGCGCAGTGAACGCGATGCCATGCGCAAGCAGCTTGAGCGTCTGACCGCTGTTCAAAGCGGCATCGGAGCGATTCGCTTTAGAGAGCTGATGTCGCGTGTGCCGGTGTTTGAGATGCCCGCGGCGGCCGGCGAACAGGGGGTGCTCTTTCGCGATGAACTGACTCGCCAGCTTCAGCAAACCGGCATCCAGGCCCGCACCGTGCAGCTGCGCGACAATCGCGGCAAACGCCAGGATGGCTACGCCGTACTGACCGTGGATTGTCAGGGACGATGCACTTATGAGCAGATGCTGCGGTTGCTGGGGAAATTGAAGCGAAATCCGTATTATGTCGGCATTGAAAAATTCTCCCTGCGTGTCGATACCCGAAACAGAAATGAAATGACCTTTCAGCTTGCTGTCTTTACCTATGCGAAATGAAAGCGAGGTTAACCCATGAAAGCGTTACACCAAATCGTCAACATATCCGCGCTGGATCGAGTCCTGCGCTGGGGCGCGATCGCGTTGGGCGTCTGGCTGGTGGTGCTGGTCATCGGCGCCGGTGCCCAGAGTCTTCATACATCCGGCAAGGCCGCGGCGGCGATTCGCGAATATCAGCGGCTCCGAGCCGATGCGATTCAGCCGGACCAAGGGATTGATGAGAAGATTCGGAAATTAAGTCAAAACAATCTGTTCGTTGCGCCGCCGTCTCAAGTTCCTTTGCCCCAGACGCGGGCGATTCTGGGTGATGCCGTGCTGGTTAATGATCAATGGTATCGAGTGGGGCAAGAGGTTGATGGCTGTCAAATTACTCAGATCGGTCCAGATTTCGTGGTGGTGATCCGCGATGGCAAGGAACATCGCTTGGTGCCGTTTGATGTCGAGGTCAATTATGGTCAGGCATCCGCGTCGGGTCCTTCTTCCGGGGCCAACGGGCGAAGACGGGATTCGAGAGACGTGCAGCGTGGGCCGCGTGGGCGTGGGCCGGGGGCCGAGGATAGCGGGCCGGGTTTTCCTCAGCCGCCGGAGGAGGTTCGCGCCAGAATGATGGAAATGCGTCAGCGCGTAGAGAGTATGACCCCCGAACAGCGTCGGGAAATGTTTGAACAGCTTAGAAATGCGTCCCCTGAAGAACGTGAACGAATGAGAGAAGAATTCATGAGAGGCCGAGGTCAGTGATTATGAAGAGTGCTGCATTAAAATCAACTGTATTGGGACTTGCCGGATTGTGCCTTTTGGCGATCATTTTTCGGGGGACGGTGATTTCTCAAAGCGAACCGGTCCCGCCTGATGCCAATGAACCGGCTCAGCCAGTCGCGGCTGAGACACAGCCCAGGCCGTTGGAGGTTCAGCAACTGCCGGATGCCCCCGCGCAGCCCGAGGATGTCTCCGATCAACCCGAAGGGCAGGTGCCGGATGAATCGATGCGGTTTCGTCGAGACACCGGCACTCGGCCGGACAGCGGCGATCGCACGTTCGGCCCGCGATTCGACGGCGGACAGCGCGGCTTTGGAACGCGGGGTTTTGGCGGCGACCGTTTTTTGCGACCGGCGCCGGTGACGGCCCTTGGCGCCGGTGACCCCAATACGCCGATGGAAGCGATTAACCTGAATAATGTGGAAATGCGCCAGATCATTCAGAAAATCGCCGAATGGACGGGCAAACCCGTTATCCCGGTGAACGACGAGATTATGCAGACGCGGGTGACGATTTATTCACCCACGACCGTTGCGCGACAAGAGGCGCTGCGTCTGTTGATTATGGCACTGCAGGCCAGAGGCGTTGTGGTCGAGCAGTTGGACAATCGTGTGATGCTGCGGCCGTTGGCGACGATTCGCTTGGGTTCGGTTCCCACACTCGGACCGGATGAGCCGCTGGCCCGCATTGAGGACCAAGCGACGATTGTTGAAAAGTGGTTCAAGCTGGACAATTACAGTCCCACTCGGCTGATACAAATCATTACGCCGCTGGTGGCCGATTATGGATATGCCGTAGCCGACGAGGAAACCTCGCGCGTCGCGGTGATCGATACTGTCGAGAATTTGATGCGGATTGAACGCTTGATTCGCCAGCTTGATCTTCCGGAAATCAACCAGCAGGTCGAAAAAGTCTTTGAATTGCGGTATGCCGATCCTTCGGAAGTGGTCCAGGTCCTTCAGATGATTTTGGCCGATACTCAGGCCGCGGCCGGCCGAGATGTTCGCACCCGTCGCAGCAGCAGCACTCAGCAGAGCGCTGCGCCGCCTGCTCCGTCTGCTTCTTCCGGAGGACGCAGCGGCGGTGGGGTGACGTCGGTTGCACTGACCAGTGAAGGGCAGACACCCATTCAGTTGTTCCCGCTGCCCAAACAGCGGTGGATTTTGGTTCGCGGGTCCCAGGAGGATATTCAGCGTATTGAGGAATGGATCAAACGGCTGGATATGGAAGACGAAGAAGAAATGCGTCAGAGTGTCGTGCAGGTGCGCTACGCCGACGTGCGGGAAGTAGCCCGTATGGTTCAGAACACCCTTCAGCAGATGCCCGGGACCGACTTGAAGGCCAACATCGTCGTCGAGGCCCTCACACAAACCAGCCAGATTGTCATTTACGGCAGCGACAGTAATCGATTTATGGTTGAACGGCTTATCGCTCAGATTGACCTGCCCAAAGAGGATTTTTTTGTCGAGCGGACGTTCAATCTTAAGCACGCCGATCCCGACCAGATCAAGGCCAATATTGAACAACTCTACAGTGAAACAACCTCGACCCAGTCGCAGTTCGGGCGATTTCAGACGGTAACCACTCGCCGGCCGGAAGATATCGTCCGGGTGATTTCCTATCCGCTTCGCAAGCAGGTTACCGTTATCGCCTCGCCGCAGAATATGGAGCGGATTGCTCGCCAGATCGAAGAAGAATGGGATAAGCCGCTGGATATCGAACAGGATCAGTATCGCGTTATCAGTCTGAACAACTCTGATCCGGTAAAAATGGCCGATTTGCTCAAACGGCTGTTCAGTGAGGAATCCACCAGCGCGGCCGGCAGCCAAAATCTGATGCGGATGATCTTCGGCGGTACCACTGAGGACTCGCGGCAGAAAATCGTCGGTTCGCTCTATGGCATGCTGACATTTGAAGCGGTGCCCGACACTAAAAAACTGATTGTTATCAGCCAGGTCCCCGAGGCCTATGACGTAGTGGAACGGCTGATTCAGAAACTGGACGCCCGAGATGAAGCGGATGTTCCGCGGGTGATCACGCTCAAATACGCCGATCCGGAGGCGTTGTGTGACCAGCTCAATGCCATTCTGAACGAGCCGGGCACTCCTGCCACCATCCAGCGCAGCGCCCGCGGGCTGAGCGCCTACGATACGACGCGGTCCCAGGCGGTTACAACCAGCGAAGAAAGCGGCAGTGTCATTACGCCCTGGTGGACACGCCAGCGTGTGGATACTACAGAGATGCCGACCAGCAATCTGATCGGGCGGGTGCGGTTTGTGCCGGTTCATCGCAGCAAGGCCATTCTGGTCCTGTCTCCGCCTCAGCATCTGGAAGATATTACCGCCATGATTCACGAGCTGGATCGTCCTGCGATGCAGGTGATGATCAAGGCGGTCATTCTTGAGATCAATTTGTCCGATACCACCTCGCTGGGGATTCAGTTGGCCAGTAATGAACAGGCGTTCGGTTCGACCCTTGGGCCCAACGCCCTGACCGCCTTGAATACCCTTTTATATCGGGGTCCTGAAAGAGGTTCGACGCTGGGCGATAATTCCTCCACGCACTTCAGCACGGTTACGGATGCGGACATCGCCGTCTTGGTGGACATGCTCGTCAAGCACGCCAATGGGCAGGTGCTCAATCAGCCGACGTTGTGGACCAAGGACAATGAAGAGGCCGTCTTTGTCAAGGGCCAAAAAGTCGCATTTATCACCGGCGAACAGACTGCCAATACAGGATCTACCCAGCGTGCCTTCGAGTTTGAAGACGTCGGTGTTACGCTGCGGATAAGGCCTCGCATCACCCCCGAAAAGGCGGTGGACTTGACCATTAATTTGAATATTTCGCAGATCAGCGCTGAGGAATTGAACCAGCAGCCGGTTCGGTCCAATTTGGATTCGACCACCCATATGATCATCAACGACGGGCAATCCGTGATGATGGGCGGTATGTTGTATCAGGACGAAAACTTCATCGAACACAAAATCCCCATGTTGGGTGATTTGCCGCTGCTGGGCGAGTTGTTCAAACATAAATATAAAGGCAAGGCGAATAATGAGATCCTGGTGTTTGTCACCCCGCACGTGATTGATGACGCTATTCTCAGCGGGTTTCCGATTCAAGAAGGCACACAGGAATTTCATGAAAAATCTCTTCGGCGTTTTGACGAGGCCGTTGAATCACTCGGCCAGAATTTCATGAAAAACACCAGTTTTGAGCTTATTCAGGAAGACGATGTAAGTGTGGAAAATTAAAAAAAATTCAAGAAAATAATTGACACGAAGGGCACATTTTGGTATGTTTGACAATGCTCCTTCTGCCGCCTGAGGAGATAGCCCTGGGTAGTCTCACCGACTACTTTTCCTCCTTCGCTCCACAGGCGGATTTTTTATTTTCCGTTCAAATCAGGACGTAGGGTACCCTATTATAGGATTATGGGTCTAAAGCAAGAATCCAGAGGCTAAAGGGTCCTCCCGGCTTCCGGAAGTTTATCGTAACTTCTTTTTTAGAAAGACTTAAAGGAGTATTGCCCGCGCGAGCGGCGGCTCAAAGGTCATCGTC
>JAAYQH010000336.1 GCA_012519365.1 Planctomycetota bacterium
GGCTGCGATGCAGGGGCAGCATACCACGTCACCCGTGTCTTGCCGTCAAGACCTGCGCCGGCTTCGATTACCATCGCAATATGATACTCCACGCCTATCTCATAAGGCGCGTTGGTATCGTCGCTGGTCACGAGCTCGGCATCCTTCCATTCGACCCGATCCTGATTGGTATTGGTGCCGCGGCTCCAGCTCATCATCAGATATTCGCTTATACTGGAGCCAAAATCAAAAATACGCCCCCAATTCTGCACGCTGTGCTGTGTGGCCCAGAACTCAAGCGTTACTGAAGAGCGACCATAAAGCAGATAGTTCCCCAAAACGACGTAATCGGACTGCTCTCTCGGGCCGCCGGTCAGAACGACCTGTGAATCAGTCAAATAGGCCGGATTGGTGCCAAGTGATACAATTTGCGCGTCGCTGCCGCCGACTGAGTCCGCCAAATCGCCGTTAAAACTCCAGCGATGGCTCAATGTCACGGCCGACCCATTGGCCGCCAGCGACAACAGCACAAACCATACCCACTTCGATGCATTCGTCTTCACTTCAACCCCCGTCTTTGTTAATATCCTCTATTTGCATAGGTTCAACTATCGGTATTTTTCAGCTCACGTTTGAGCTGTATTTTCACGATTCGTGTGTTTGCCGACGGTTTTAATGCCAGCAGGCCTCCACCGGCAGCCGCCCGCAGTCCAGCCAGCTTTGGGCAATAACCAACAAATCGCCGATATCCACATTTCCATCATCATTTAAGTCCACCCGCCCTTCCATCTCGATGCCCCATTGCACAGCCACCAGCGCCAGTTCATTGAGATCGACCTTACAATCCAGATTCAAATCTGCCGCCGGATAGTCCGTACAATCAAACCGCGGTGTCCGGGCCGAAGCGGCCGCGCTCCATTCGGTCTCATTGAGGGCGGCACTGAAATCGCGTGCTTTTACCTGATAGGTGTAAAGAATATCCGGCATCAGACCCGTATCCACCCACTGCGGCCCTGTCTGCCAGCCAGAATCGTGGGTCGGGTCGGTTACATTCGCAAAATAGTACTCCACCCCGTTGTCATCGTCGGCGATCACTGCGGCCATGCGTATCTCCGACATCCCCGCGGCGATCGGCTTCTGCTGCCATTGCATCGGGTTGGGCTGCGGCGGATAGACATCCGGCACATCCGCTCCGACCGAAATCGCCTGAATCTGCGCCTCGCTCAGCGCGGTTTTGTAGACGCGTACCTCATCCATTGCGTTGGCCCAGCCCGCATCGCCGATATACATCGGCTCTTGCTGACTGATAGTGAGCGTATTATCGGCGGCAGAGCCGATAAGCCTGCCATCGGCATACAGTCGCAGTTGTTTGGCCCCCGTGTCCCGCACTCCCGCCACACACACCCACTGCCCCCTTGCGAAAGGCTCGGGCGAAACGGCAATCTCGGACTTGATGACATCGTCATCCACGCAAAACCGAAATTCATCATAGGAGGCCGTCACTTTGCGATAACATTCATACCGCTTGCCGCTGTCCGGTGCGCCATAGGTGCCTTTGATCAAAAAAATATGCTGCCCTTCCGGACGCACGGGCGGATCCTTGAGCCAAAACAAAACCGTCAGATCTTGAAAATCCGTATCAATGGCCGGCGTATGAGGCACGTACAGCCGTGCGCCGTTGCCGTTGAAATGCAGGGCATTGCCAAATCGCCCCGTTTGCCGCACACTATCCGCTGGGCCTTGCAGCGTGCCAGGGCTTGTGCCGTAGACATCCGCGGCAAACGTTCCTTCAGTTTCGTCCAATCGCCAGTGCGCCGTCGGCGCCGGCAACGTCGGCATTGCCGCCGTCGTGGCCGAGGCCGGTTCGGACGGCTGAGTCTGGCTGTCAGGGCTGCCTTTGGTTCGCGCCATCACACGATAAGTATATGTCGTACCGGGCCACAGTCCCCAATCGGTATAGGTGCGATCGTCCTGCCAGGCGGAATCATGACCGCCAGGCGTTAAGCATTCAAAAAAAAACTCCACTTGGCCTACCGATTGTGCCGGTGAGGCACTCATCGTAATCCCGATTGGTCCGACAGACTGCGGCAGCTGCTGCCAAGTCATCGGATCCGGTGTGACCGACAGCCCTTCGTTGTCCATGATCAGCACCGAGACCGTCTGGTAAAGCGTGCTTTGGCCGTCGCTGACCGTAAAGCGAAACGCCCCCAGCCCCGACCTGCCCGGATCGGCGGTAAAGCAAGCGGTGCAGCCGTCTTGCAGCAGTTCGACAGTGCCGTATTCGGGGGCCGAAACGCTGAACGTCCGATCGCTGCCAAAGCCCTCGGTGTAAGATCGCAGGTCAACCGTTATGGAAGCGCCGCTGCCAACCCGCGTATGCGGCCCGGACAGCCAGTTCAGATAATCTTCCAAATTGGTATAGCCGTTGCCAAGAACATCGCCGTTGTGATCCGGCACGTTGAGATTCAGCCCCATGGCCAATTCCCAGTAATCGGGCATACCGTCGCCATCAGTATCGGTTGGCGGGGTGCCGCCGTGCACCGTCCCGACCCCGTAAAACGGCGAATCATTCTCGTCGGCAATAATCTGCCCCAGCACACCCACCGAACGCAACTCGGCCATCAGACGCCGGTCGGTGGCATCGCGTGCAGGCCGATACGCGCCGGCTTGGGAGGCGGCAAGCTTATAGGCCGTGGCCGCATCCAGCAGCCTTTGAACGCCGGGATAATCAAACGGCTCGTCCACCCACGTAAC
>JAAYQH010000337.1 GCA_012519365.1 Planctomycetota bacterium
AGGGTGCGGCGTGTTTGACAGCAACGGCCAGGCAGCGGCGATTGAGGGCTTTATCACCGATATTACCGACCGCAAACAAGCCGAGCAAACCAAAGAGCACCTACTCAAAGAGCTGCGCA
This sequence comes from Planctomycetota bacterium, assembly GCA_012519365.1. Lineage (GTDB taxonomy): Bacteria > Planctomycetota > Phycisphaerae > Sedimentisphaerales > Anaerohalosphaeraceae > T3Sed10-213. The sequence goes on from JAAYQH010000337.1 coordinate 120, forward strand.
CCAAAAACGAAGAGCTGGAAAGTATCGTGTTCATCGCCTCGCACGACCTGAGAAGTCCGCTGGTCAATATTCGCGGGTTTGCCGGGGAGCTGGAAAAAAGCATTGAGGCCCTCAAGGCTGTGCTGAATGAGGCGACGTTGGGCCCGCAGATTCGCGACAAAGTCCAGACCATTCTAAACGAAGACATTCCCGAATCGCTGTATTTTATCAAAAACAGCAGCCAAAAGGTCGAACGGCTGCTCAACGGTCTTCTTCGGCTGAGCCGTATCGGGACCGCCCAAATTAAGCCGACCGTCATCGACACCACAGCCTTGGTCAGCGACATTCTTGGCGGGCTGCACTTTATCATTCGCGAAAATCATATCGACATCGCGATAGAGGGTCCCTTGCCGCGGTGTCGGGGGGATGTTACGCTGGTGACACAGGTCTTTGAAAATTTGATTGATAACGCCATTAAGTACCGTCGTGCGGGGCATCCCTGCAGGATTCGAATTCGCGGCCGAGAGGAAAACGGCCAATGCATTTACCAGATTGAAGACAACGGCATCGGCATTGCCCCCGAACATCTGGACAAGGTCTTTGAGATTTTTCATCAACTTCGTCCGGGCTCGGGGGGTGAAGGGTTGGGTCTGACTATTGTGCGGCGGATCCTGGACCGCCAGGACGGCCAGATTGTCATCGCCTCGGATGTGGAGAAAGGAACCACCGTATCGGTTACGCTGCCGGCGGCTGTATGACCAGCGGCTAAATGAGGTTTGGGCCTTTTGGGGCAAAAAAATGTGCCGGCTACTGCACTTGCCCGAAGATACGTCGAATGAGGCAATAAAACCGTATTGCCTAACGTTTACTAAAAGAAAGTTGCGGCTCATTGATAAATTCATGTCCTATGCGCAAGAGGAGTGCTGATCATCACGGGCAAGTGAAAGGCTTATAAAATCCGACTTATCAGCAGCATCCGGACAGGTAAAAAAATGCGCTCAAAACAATCTGAAAGATTTGCTGATTTTGTCGGTTTTTTACGGAAAAACTTCAAAGAATCCGGCCGAGAGCGACCGAAAATAACCGTAGCACTAAATGCAGAACCGCCGATGATGAAAATGGCGAATCATTTTTTCACCGTGTAGAAAAAACCTAAATTTTTAATTTTTCACAACGTGGGAAAATATTTCGTATTCTTTAATAGAAAGCCTTTTAGGCGTCATTTCGGAAAGGCTGTTTTGGACCCATAAACAGACAGATTCCGGAGGCAAAGAATTATGAAAAAGACGACTATCATCCTGTTGTTGGTCTGTGCACTGTCGCTGCTGGCGGTTGCCGGCTGCGATGTAAGCGCAAGTCGTCACCAAACCGCGGAATTGCGGTTTGAAAGGACAATGGATCGGGCCCGGATGGATGCGGCACGCCGGTCTTTGGCGGCAGGGCGTTATACGTATGCCCGCAAGGTCCTGGAGCCTTGTTTGAACTCGCCTCGGCAGCACGATGAGGCCGAGCATCTCATGACTAAAATCGAGACCGCTAATCACCTCTATGCCCAATTGAATGCTTATCGCGATGACAGCAAGGAAGAAGCCTACTGAGCTGTTTGAGCCGCTGCTGAAAGACATTCCATCCGTCAGAATCCGCAAGGCCGTTTGA
>JAAYQH010000338.1 GCA_012519365.1 Planctomycetota bacterium
GGCGGGTATTTTACGTGTCTGGATCGCGAAGGCAGGGTCTATGATACAGACAAGTTCATCTGGCTGCAATGCCGCCAGGTGTTGCTTTTCTCGATGCTCTATAACGGCTTTGAAAAACGACAGGAATGGCTCGACATCGCCCGGCTGGGGGCGGATTTTCTGCTTGCCCATGGGATGGATTCCAACGGCAACTGGTATTTCTCGCTGGATCGACAGGGACACCCTTTGGTGAGGCCGTATAATATTTTCAGCGATTTTTTTGCGGCGATGGCATTTTGCCAATACGGCCTGGCAGCGAATCAGGCGCGTTATACCGATTTGGCGATGGCAACCTACCGCAACATCCTGCGGCGAAAAGACAATCCCAAGGGGCAATACAACAAGCAGATTATCGAAAACCGTCCCCTGCGTTCGATGGCTTTTCCAATGATTATGGCCAATCTGGCGATGGAGATGGCATCGCTGCTGCCGTCAGAAGACCTGGATCGTACATTAGACGCGTGTGTTTATGAGGTTATGGAATTGCATCTGGACAAAGACAAGGGCTTGCTGTATGAATATGTCTTGCCCGACGGCGGTCATGTGGACTGTTTTGATGGACGGCTGATCAATCCCGGCCATGGGATCGAGGCCATGTGGTTTATCCTCGATATTGCCCAGCGACGAAAGGATAGCTGGCTTGTTGAAAAGGCAACGGAGGTAATCCTTAATACGCTGAATTTTGCATGGGATCCCGAATATGGCGGCATCTTCTATTTTATGGATGCCAAAGGGGCTCCTGTTCGCCAGCTGGAATGGGATCAAAAACTCTGGTGGGTACATATGGAGGCCCTTGTGGCGTTGGTTAAGGCGTATCGCGCAACAAAACGGCAGGCGTGTTTGGACTGGTATCGGCGAGTGCATGAATATGCGTGGCCGCATTTTTCCGATCCCCGCTATGGAGAATGGTTCGGCTATCTGAATCGACAGGGACAGGTCTTGCTCCCTCTCAAAGGCGGCCAATGGAAAGGGTGCTTTCATGTGCCGCGCGGGTTGTGGCTGTGTTATCAGAACTTTTTGCAACTGGCTGAAAACAACGAATAATCAAAATCAAGAAGGCAAGACGATGAAGCAAATAACAGGTTTGGTGGCTGCGGCGTTTTCTCCGATGAATAAGGACGGTTCGATCAACCCGGACATCATCGCGCCGATAACGGAACGACTGATCAAAAGCGGTGTGGCAGGCTTGTATGTCTGCGGCAGCACGGGGGAAGGGCCGTTGTTAAGCACCTCAGAGAGAAAACAGGTCGCCCAACGCTATATTCAGGCGTCCCAAAAGCGCATTCCGGTGATTGTTCATGTTGGCCATGACAGCCTTCCGGAAGCGCAATCGCTGGCACGCCATGCGGCCGAAACGGGCGCTGATGCCATTGCGTCTGTCGGCCCCTGTTATTTCAAGCCGCTGACACTGGAGATCCTGATCGAGTTTCTGGCACAGATTGCTCTGGCGGCTCCCAAAACGGATTTTTACTATTATCATGTGCCGCAGCTGAGCGGCAATCAGTTTGATATGATTGAGCTTTTTGAAAAGGCTCCCCAAAGCATCCCGACCTTCAAAGGGGTCAAATACACTGCGCTGACCGTACATGAATTTCAGGAGTGCAAAGAGCGATTTGGCGAACGGTTTGCGCTGTTTTTCGGCTGTGATGAAATGCTGACCAGCGGACTGGCCGGCGGAGCACAGGCCGCGATTGGCAGTACCTATAATTTAGTGCCGCGGCTGTATCGACGGATTATCGAGGCCTTTGCTGCCGGTGATGTCGAAACCTCGCGTTCGCTTCAGTCGCTGTCGGTTCGGATGGTTCGCGTTTTTTATCGCTATCGAGGCCTGCCGGCGATTAAGGCCATGATGCGGCTGATCGGCCTGGATTGCGGACCAGTACGACTGCCGCTGAAGGCATTGTCCGCCGATGAGTTCAAACGTTTTGAAGCCGATATCGACGCGCTGGCATTGCGACAGTGGTTTTAGGGTCACCGTTTGCTTGTTGCGCTAAGGTAAACAGCGCACAGGAGAAAGGGCTGTGAAGTTGCTGAAAATGTTCCGGTTTGCTGCAATAGTGCTGATCCTGTCAGTTCTCTGGAATGCTTCTGAGGGTCAGGTTGTGCTGGCGGATCGCGCCGATGCCCCGGCATCGCTGATTCCGTATCCTCAACGTGTTCAGTGGCTTAGCGGATGTTTTGATGCGGATTGCTATTCGATTGTATATGCTCCTTCTGACAACTTAGCGGATCTCGCATTCATCAAAAACAGACTTGACAGAATTCTTCAGCAGGCCGGAGCAAAGCCGGCACGGCAAGGCAGTGTTCATACGAGCCCGATTCGTTTAATACTCCGCCAGTCTACAGAGGATGACTGTCACGAGGCTTATGAATTGAAAATTACCCCTGAACAGGTGATCTTGAGAGCGTCAGCCCCTGCCGGTTTGTTTTACGCTGTTGAGACGGTACGGCAGCTGATACAGTATGAAAACGGCCGTATCTTGCTGCCTGGCTGTGAAATTATTGACAGACCGGCATTTCAGTGTCGCGGCCTCATGCACGATGTGGGACGAAATTTTCAAAATGTGGAATTGATTAAGCGACAACTGGATTGGATGGCCAGGTACAAATTGAATCTGTTCCAGTTTCATTTGACGGATGATCCCGGCTATCGTATCGAGTGCAAGGTCTATCCGCAATTGAACCATCCAGGCCATTATCGTCAGTCCCGACAACCGGGAAAATATTACACGTACGAACAAATCAACGATCTAATTGAGTATGCTCGGGAACGTTTTATTCAAATTGTTCCGGAAATCGATATGCCCGGTCACAGTGACTATTTCAGTAAGACCTTCGGTTTTAGTATGCAGGATGAACGGGGCATGGTCGTGCTAAAGAACATCCTTGATGAGTTTTTTGAGCATGTAAACACGCCTTGGTTTCATATGGGTTCCGACGAGGTGACCATTACCAATCCTGCCTTTATGAAGGAAATGGCTGATTATATCCGCGGTTATGACAAGCAGCTGCTGGTCTGGCATCCCGGCCATCTGCCGGATCGAAATGTGATTACTCAATTGTGGACGGGGCAGGCCAGACCGCTTCCCGGCGTAGCTTGCCTGGACTCGCGGGCCAACTACATCAACCATATGGACCCGTTCGTCGGGCCTGTTCGAGTTTTTTTTCAGCAGCCCTGCCAAACCCCCACCGGCAACGAACTTGCCCTGGGCGGTATTCTTTGTCACTGGCCGGATGTCAATATTGGTTCCCAAATGGATATTTATACCCAAAGTCCGGTGTTTCCTGCGATGCTGGCTTACGCGGAGCGGCTTTGGCGCGGCAGGGCGGACAACCGCGAAGATTTATGGGCCAAGCTGCCTGATGTCAATGATCCGGCGTTTGACGAATACGCTGCATTTGAGGCGGATATGGTTGCCCACCGTGATCGTTTTTTTTACAATCTTCCTTTTCCGTATGTTCGACAAACCGAGATTCCATGGAAATTGATCGGCCCGTTTGACCATCAGGGTCAGCCTCAAAAGTCATTTCCCGTCGAACAGGAAATTTGTGATGCTTATACGATTGACGGCACGGTCTATCGGTGGGTAGAAGGACGGGGCGGGACCATACATATCAACCATTTTTTTGGGTTTGCCGGTCATTTGCCTGCTGCCAAGTCCGGAACGGCGTACGCGTTGACGTATGTATATTCCGAGGAGGATCGCGATGTGGATTTCTGGATTGGGTTCAATGGATATTCCCGTTCTGAACGGCGCCGCGGTGCTCCCAACCCATCCGAGGGTCAGTGGAGCAATACCTGTTCAGCGATTTGGATCAATGACCGATCGATCGATCCGCCGGTTTGGAAGCAGCCTGGTTTAGGCAATGATCCTGAAATGCCGTTTGTTGACGAGGATTATTTTTATCGCCAGCCGGTTCGGGTTCCCCTGAAAAGCGGATGGAACAAAATTCTCGTCAAAGCGCCTAAAGCCTCCCCGGTTTGGAAGTGGATGTTCACCTGTGTGCCGGTTCAGTGGGATGGGCAACGGGCCGCAGAAGCCGAAGGACTGAGATTTTCAACAACCCCGGATCCATAATCACTCACACCAAATCAAGATACGAACGTATGAGAAATAAGATTCAATTTCTGTGCGGGGTGCTGATGGCGGCGATCTCAGTCGGTGCCGTCTCAGCGGATGTCTTTTCCGAAAACAAGATATTTGAATGGTCGCTGCTTGCTGACCTGCCCGATCCGGTAGGCCGTTCTGGGATGTTTGTGGGGGTGCACAATGGGGCATTGATTGTGGCCGGGGGGACAAATTTTCCCGAGCCCGTATGGGACAGTGACAAACAGTGGTATGATGATATTTTTGTGCTTACCCAGGAAAACGGCCAATGGCAATGGGCGGGGGGATTTTCGCTGCCCGGCCCGCGGGCCTATGGTGCGGTGGTCTCGACGCGATACGGCGTTCTTTGTATGGGCGGCAGCGATGGCAAACGGATCTACGACGAGGTGTTTCTGCTGAGCTGGGACCCCGTCGCCAAAACGATTCAATATCAACCGCTTGCGTCGTTGCCTCAGCCATGTGCCTATTCGGCCGCAGTGCGTATCGACGAGATGGTATATCTGGCCGGCGGTATGTACGAAGAAGATCTCCATACGGCCATGGACACTTTTTGGTCGCTGGATCTGTCGGCTTTGAATTCCGGTGGCGCAGGAAAATGGCAGGTCATGCCGTCGTGGCCTGGGCCGAGCAGAGCGTTTAACCTGATCGCCGCCCAGCACAATGGATATGAATACTGCGTGTATGTGATGAGCGGACGCCGCATAAGCGACACTGAACACAGCGGTGTCGAATTCCTGACTGATGTCTATGAATTTTCCCCCTCTGCTTATCGATCCGAAAAGGCTCTGCCGTGGCGAAAAAGGGCCGACCTTCCGCGGTCGGTCATGGCAGGGGCCGCTATAGAGGTCGGCCAGAGCCATATCTTGGTACTCAGCGGCGATGATGGGTCTTTGTGGGGACAGGCCGAGGCACTGAAAGATACCCATCCGGGTTTTCCAAAGCGGGCGCTGGCCTATCATACCATCACCAACACATGGGTGGATGCCGGACCCATACCGGCCAATCAGGTGACCACGCCTGCGGTGCGGTGGTCTGACGCGGTCAACAGTCCCATTATTCTGGCTGGTGGGGAGATTCGACCGCGCGTTCGAACGCCGAAGATATGGTCAATTGTTCCGCAGCTGCAAAGCAAAACGTTTGGGGCGGTGGATTTTTCCGTTATTGGTCTGTATTTGCTGTTAATGGTCGGGGTAGGGGCTTTTTTTGCGTTTCGAAACAAAAGTTCTGATGATTTTTTCCGCGGCGGCCAACGAGTGCCATGGTTTGTGGCGGGCTTGAGTATCTTTGCGACGATGCTGAGTTCAATTACATTTTTGGCAATTCCCGCCAAGGCCTATATGACCGATTGGGTTTTTTTGTTGGTCAATATGATGGTTGTGGCGGTTACGCCGTTCGTGATTTCATATTTTCTGCCCTTTTTCCGAAAAATTGATGCCACCAGCGCTTATGAATACCTCGAAAAGCGATTTAACCGGTTTGTGCGGCTGTTTGCAAGTGCCTCGTTTATCCTCTTTCAGATAGGGCGGATGGCGGTGGTGATGTATCTTCCGGCATTGGCACTGGCGGCGATTACGCCGCTGACCGAGATTCAATGTATCCTGATCATGGGGGTACTAAGTATCATTTATTGCACACTCGGCGGTCTGGAAGGGGTGGTCTGGACGGATACCATCCAGAGTGTGGTGTTGTTCGGCGGGGCGATTTTGGCGTTGGGGCTGATTGTGACGCGTTTGGATGGCGGCTTGGAAAGTTTTTTTGAGCTTGCCGCCGCGGATCACAAGTTCCATTTGGTCAACTGGGATTTTTCCGCCTCCAGTATCACGACCGCCTCATTGTGGGTGGTGCTGCTGGGCGGCATTGGTCAAAGTCTGGTGCCGTATTCGTCGGATATGGCGGTTATCCAGCGGTATATGTCCGTCGCCACGATTGAACGTGCCC
>JAAYQH010000339.1 GCA_012519365.1 Planctomycetota bacterium
ATATGCGTTGATCTCCCCGACCATATCGCTTTTGACCCGGCACGGCTCCCCCGCCAGACTTTCAATACAAATAAACGTCGTTTTACCCCCTTGCCGTTTGGCACTGACTAAAAAGGCGCCTTCCGCTCGGAAGTTGTGGAACGCAACATCCGGCCACGTTGAAGGAACCGCCGGAAATACACGTATCACTTCCTTGTAACTGGTCAACAGCAAATCCTGAATCGTCCGCGCTGCCAGCAGCGGCGTTTCGATCACCGGGCCGGCTTCAATATAAAAGGTATTGGGCTGCGCCGGGAACCGCGGATGATCCAAGGAACGGAAAATATAATCCAACGCCGCATCGCCCTGTCCTTTCATAGCGGCCATCGAGGCCGCCGCCAACCACGAATAGCCCCGAAAAGCCTCAGAATAGGATAACCAATGCTTGAGCGACTTATCAATTAACTCGCCCTGGGCCGGATCATCATACGTATATTCATAAAATGGATAAATCATAAACAGATGAGACCAATGCCGATGCGAATAGGCAAACCGCTGATCCTTCCCGACCATAAAGCCCTGCTCGGCATCAACCGGATACGAGACCAAATTCTCCAAAACCGTCTTGACCTCCGGAATAAGGGGGTCGTTCAGGTTTAATCTCTCGTTGGCATAAATCATCGCTGTCATCATCCATTTCAGAATCGAAAGATTATAATTGCAGTTCCACGGCGGCGGATAGCCTTCTCGTGTATATTCCGGGGAACCACTGGGTTTGAGGTGATATTTGCCGTCATCCCGTCTTTGCACATAATAATCCCTCGCAAAGCAATAATGACCCCGCATCAGCGGATACAGCTTCTCTCTCAGCATCCCGTCATCCATTGTGCAGCGGTATTGCTGCCACACGTTGTGCAGTGCATACCCGAGATTGCCAAATTCATAGTCCGACGTCGGACAGCGGCGCTCAAGCGTAATCGGCGACGAACGCCCGATGGCACAGCGTCCATTGCCGCCGGCGTTTGATTCCAGGTTGTCTTTGTATTTCACCATCCAATTGATCAGCGAATCGGCGGTATCGTTGTGATTTGCGGCGTAAAACGGCGCATACGTAGCCTGAATGTTTAAATTCCACCAGATACCCGGCCATGGCGTGCCGCGTAAATACCACGGCCCGGCCAAGTCGATAATCGGTCGATCTGCCCGCGTCGCCGAGGCCATTTTATACATCTGAATCCAGTAAAAACTTTCCAAACGACCGTTCGGCACAGACAAAAAACTCTTTTGATAATAGATGTGCCACCACTGACGGTGGGCTTGAACAAACGTGTCCAACGCCTTCGCCGCCGCTCGATTTACAGTGTCGGCGGCGTGCTGTTTAGCCGTGGTGCCGGGCCACGAATGCGTCCGGCTAATATAGACATAATAGGTTCCGGGCCCCCCCTGGACGACCTTCCAACCCGTGGCGGACTGGCCGGGGCCACGCCCTTGCGTATCGTACTGCGGACTATCAGGCATCTCCTGAACACTAACCGTAACCCCGTCAACCGTATAGCGGCTTTGCGGCGGATAAGGCGTCGTACCGGGCTTGCCACGCTCTTCCAAACGAGACGTCTGGCAAATATCCGGCTGCCATTCAAGATTCAGTGACTCTTCGCCGCTGGTGTGAATTTCCAGAAAAATGATATCGTCAATCGCATGCGTCAGAGCCCGAATCCTCACAGAGCCGCAACGGGTCTTTATCTGGCCGCGAACCTCGGCATTCCACAAGTCAAGACGCAAACAGCCGATCGGATCTTCACCTTCAAAACCAAGCCTAAAATTTCCGTGCGGCATACGATACCGGCCGGTGTAAATTGAACTGCTGTTGCGATGGTCGTACGCATCGGTACGACTGACCTCAAAAAACAGCGAACCATCGGACGCCTGCCAGAAAATCGTCCCAATAAGCCCATTGCCCAGAAAAGCCCCGTCTTTCCACCCGCTCGGCAAATGGGTCCATATCAGATCGCTGCGGGAAAGAAAGGAACTCCAATCGACATCTAAAATGACTCCAGAAACACCGCAAACAGGAAAAAACAGATAAAGTCCTACAAAAACAAGGCATAATTTGGTTTGAATCAATCTCGAGAACATTGGCATTGCACTAATCCAATCAAGAATACAGGATCAATTAAATAGACGCCGTACACACCCTTCTATTCACCCAAAACGATCAAATCTTTCATGATCCTATAAAAATTATCTAAAAAATCCCAATTATTTTGAGGAAATTGAGCAATCAGACTACGACAAAAGGATAGGATAAGAACAGTATGGAAACCGGAGGTCGGTCGGTCTGACTGTACCCCTTTCTTAGGGCCACTGTAAACGTTAGGATTCCCGATTTTTATTGTATTGATTTCCATGCTTGCGTCAAGGGGTAAAGCTGCACATCGCCGCGAACCTGCGGCATATCCACCGTCACGCGACCCATGCGGGTGTCGACGGTCTTGGGCTTATAGCCGTTGGCATGTCCCTTACGGGCCGCGGACCGCTCATAGGGGCCGGCTCCGAGGGCGTGATCCCGCTCGATCTTCATCGCCTCATTGAGCAGAATCCGCATCACATCGGTAAATCCGTCAAAGCCATTGTGTGTGGAATTTTTTGCTGGCGCATTGTAACTACTTGTTTTAGAATGACTTACAGGTATATAAAA
>JAAYQH010000340.1 GCA_012519365.1 Planctomycetota bacterium
AGGGGGACTTTTTTTACAATCTCTCACACGCCAAAAAGTTTTCATGGGGTGCCCTGCAGACACCGTCGTTGTTGACGCCGGCGCAGGCGCATACGGTCGTGATGGAGATTGAAAATTCTCCGCTGCATCCTTCCCTTGTGCCGTCGGTTCCGATGGTGTTTTTCGATATTGGCGATGAATTGGAAATGCGTTATCGCTATGTGATGACCAGTCCCATTGAATCGCGTTTTGAACGTGCGGATGTCGGGAATTTTACGTTTGATGCCGGGGGAAACGTGTATGCCGCTTTGGCCGTTCCGAGGGAAGACAAAATGGAAGACAACATTCCTCATTTTGCGCGATGGAAGTGGCGGATTGACCCTGTCAACTTTGATCACCTTAGCGGGGCCTATCAAGGGACGTGGGCCGGACAGGATATGGACCTTAGTTATCGTTATGATCGTCGCCATATCAGCACTTTTTACAGTTACGATCGTCCGTTGCGAAGCGGGACTTATCCGAAACTTGATGCGGCGTTGGAGGCTGATTTTGAGGCGTTGGTTGATGCCGGTGTATCCATTGAACGTGCCAGGGAGCAGATACAACGCATTGAAGCGGTGTTTCGGCCGGTGGGTTTACGTCCCATCGATATGCGGCGGCTCACCGATCCGACCAACCCCGATCGAATCACGGCCAACACGGTTGGTGCCCGCCGAAACATTCTGCATTTATTGTATGCTTATCGGGCGTATTTTTTGAGTGCCGACTATTCCGATCTGGAGCCAGGCGAGCAGACGGATACCCTGCATGACGCTGCGCTGAAAGCGGCTCAAGCGGTGGCCAATTTGATTGATTATCTGGATGATGACACACTGACTACGCAAGGGCCGTTTTACGGCACCGACTTTGGCGAGCAGGATAATCTCAATCCAACATATATTGATAAGGAAATCGTCGATGCCATTCTTAAGGAGGCTGCCGAGGGGGTGGCCGGGATTATTGGAAATGAGGAGTATGATTTTGGCCTTAAAGATTCGGACGTGGTCTATGGCTATGAGCGTCAGCCGTTCTTTTCGGAAATATATTGTCACTATGACGGCAGTGTGTCCGGCGGTGCGGTCAGGGCATTGGCTATAGAACTGCTGAACCCGTACGATACGCCGATTGCGCTGGACGGATGGCGGTTTCGGTTTGGCTTAACCGCTATTGCCCTGGACGGAAATGAGTTTGTCGTTCCCGCCCGCAAGGGGGACGAGCCGGGGCGGCTGACGATTTGGCAATCGCAATCGCTGACATTGTATCCGGTTCAGGTGACCAGCGGTACTGAGACAAGCAAAGACGTGATGTATCCCAATCTTTCTTTTCTGGGGCTTACTAAAGACCAAAATCTGACATTGCAGCGTCCCGATCCTCGGGATTCGAATGAGTATCTGATAGTGGATGAGTTTAGGGGGACCGGGCTTTCTATGTTGTTCAGCGACACCTATCACACTGCCAAGCGGGATGATACGCAATGGCGTTTTACGAATGCGGAGGCCTATCGGGTGGCTCGCTTAAGTGCGCCGGCTGATTCGACCCTGGGTCGAGACAACACAATGTTTTTGAACTGGTATAACGGCTATCAGCTGCCGGTGGCCAATGACCAACGACCGATGGAAAGGCTGGCTGATTTTCTCCAGACAATGTGGGTATCCAGTCATAAAAATAGCGGCGAGCCAAAGCCGGTAACACGGCACATTGCCGATGTTGAGGAGGAGTCGGATATTCGGTTGGATGTAGCCGATTCGCCGGAACTGCTGGATTATCTGTGCTTTTTGAATCGTTCCGAGGCCGGGTCGCTGCCGGGGCGAATCAACATCAACACCGCCGCCAAGCATGTCATCGCTGCTGCAATTGCCCCCCAGTTAGTCATGGCCAAGAAGGAGGATGAGCAAAACGCCTTGTATCTGGCGGAGCAAATTATTGCCCACCGTCCCTATCGTCGTGTCAGCGAAGTGGTCGAGAAGATTGATGCGTTTGGCAAATTCGCCGAGGAAGATGCACCCGATGTGGGTGACCCCCTGATTGAGGGGGACATCGAAGAGCGCGACTGGGTTCTCTCGCGGCTTAGCAATATCTTTACCGTCCGCAGCGATGTCTTTACCGCTTACATTTTGGTTCGTCTTGGGCCGGACGGTCCCCAACGGCGAATGATTGCGATTTTGGATCGCAGTCAGGTGTGGTCGCCGGACGATTGTCCGACGGTGGTGGCGCTGCAGCCTGTTCCTGAGCCGCGATAACAATCGCCCTGCCTGTCAGCCGGCTGGCGGGGCAGGAGTTTCTGCCGGTCGATTTCCGATATAACCGGCCTCATTGCAGAGGGTCAGGATGCTGTGCCCCAACGGGGCGGCATCGTCGGAACCTCGGGAGCCGCCTTCTACCAGTACCACCGCGATGATAATGCGTCCGGCTTGATCTTCTGCAAAGCATTCAAACCAGGCGTGTTCGGGACGTTCAGTCGAGCCTGTTTTGCCGTAGATTTTCAGCCCGCGACGGAATAACTCGCTATCGTGAAAGATACGATAGGCGCTGCCGCCGGGCTTGTTGACCACCGCAGCCATACCGTCCCGCACCGTTTGAAGTGAGCGGTCGGAAAGGGACAATCGTCGTTGATATTGTTCATTGAACCAGTCAGTTTCATCAAAAACCAGCCGCGGCGATTTGTAAATACCGTTGCGAGCGACGGCGGCCAGCGCATTGGCTGCTTGCAGGACGGTGGCCCGCAAATTCCCCTGGCCAATGCCCCAGAACTTACGTTCCCAATCCACCAGCGGCGGCAGGTCATCCGGGCTGTCGGCCGGTTGGGTCTGAATGCCGGCGACCAGACTCCCGTGGGCCTGGCGAATGCGGGGTTTGAGGTTGGCAAATTGCGGGTTGGCCTCCAGAAAGTCGCCCGGATAATCCAGCTTTAAGATATCCTGACCGAAGCCCAGCTTAAAAAACCACGATTGCAGTGTGCGGCCGCTGAGTCGATGGGCCAGTTGGGCAAAATAAACATTGCAGCTGCCGCGGATGGCGTTGCGGGCGATGTTGCCGCCTTCGTTTTCCCATCGCCAGTCATGACAACTTCCCTGACGCTGAAGCAAGCACCGCGGCCAGCCCGCCGGGGGATTGGTAATCGGGCAGCTGATGATCTCGTTTGGTTGGATCACGCCTTCTTCCAGGCCGAACAGCAACACCAGCGGTTTGGCAGTTGAACCGGGCGGATAATTGGATTCCAGCGCCCGATTCAGCAACGGCTTGTTGGGGTCATTGATCAATCGGCCGTAGTCGCGTCGGATGGTGTTCAGATCAAATACCGGCGTTGAAACCAATGCTAAAATATCGTTGGTTGCTCCGTCCAGCACGGCTGCTGCGCACGGACTGGACGCGTTCGGATTGGTTTGCGGATTTTGCAAAAGCCTTTCAATCTGCTGCTGAAGCTCAATATCCAGTGTCAAACGCACGTTGGTGCCATATTCCGGATCGGTACGCGACAGTTCATTGCCGTCCTTGTCATAGACGACGCGCCCGCGCCGACCTCTCAATACCGGTTCGTAGGCCTTTTCGAGGCCATCCTTGCCGAGCACCTCGCCCTCAAGATAGCGGCGATATTCATCGTCTTCGAAAAGCTGCATCTCTTCG
>JAAYQH010000341.1 GCA_012519365.1 Planctomycetota bacterium
TGACCCCTTCAATACCCAGCCGCGGCGAACCAATACCGCTGATTTTCGCCCCCATCGCATTCAGGCAATGGGCCAAATCCGCCACTTCCGGCTCACAGGCCGCCGCTTCGATAACGGTGGTCCCTTTGGCCAGTGTCGCGGCCATCATCACATTGTCCGTCCCCAACACGGTCGAGCCGAACGGCCCGCCCAGAAAAATTTGCGCCCCCACCAGTCCGCCGGGCGGGGCCTCGGCAATAATATAGCCGTTTTCCAGACTAATCCGCGTGCCAAGGGTCTTCAGCCCGCGCAGATGAATATCCACCGGCCGATCGCCGATAGCACACCCCCCAGGCATAGAAACTTTGACCTTCCCGCAGCGCGCCAGCAGCGGGCCAAGAATGCAGATACTGGCACGCATTCGCCGCACAATGTCGTATTCGCCGACCGGATTGTCAATCGTCGTCGCATCAATATGCAGGGCTCCGGCCGCGTCACGACTGACCGTGGCCCCCAGTCGCGTCAGCAGATTCTTAAAGGAGTGAATATCCGCCAATTGGGGAGCGTTGGGAATAATCGTCTCCCCCGCCGCCAGCAATGAAGCCGCCATAATCGGCAGCGCAGCGTTTTTGGATCCGGCCACCTCAATCGTGCCGGACAGTTTCACCGGTCCATCAATTTCAAAAATATCCATCTGTCCATTCCTTGCTAAATCCGTACAAATATACTATAACACGGGCAATTTCAAAAGGCAACCGGTCTCCAGGAAAGTACCCAATGAACACACTATTGGCAAGCCAAATCCAGCCAGCTCGAACAGCCGCCGAAGCGGTCGATGCCGCCGCTATGCCGATAGTTTCGGGGGTAGAACTTGCAATAAGCGCCGTCGGCCTGGTTTTGTTGGCCCTGTGGCTGCTGCGATTCGACGGGCCAAAGGCCCTGACCCAAGCCCCGACGCGACGGCATTGCCTGCCGTTGAGCGTGCCGTTTTTGCTGTTTTTTGTGTGGATACTGCTGCTGTACCACCTAAGTGGGTTCGTGAATCTTGTCTGCCCCGACACACAGACCGGCAACCCGCCCGCGGTGCCCCCTATCGCCTTGTTGGGGTTAAACACCCTGATGATCACGCTCATTTTGGCAACCGCCCGCAAATTCTTCGCCAGAGGGCTGAAAGGATTTGGCTTAAACCCAAAGACCCTTCCATCCGATGCATTCTGGGCGGGGGTGAATTTGCTCGCGGCTTACCCCCTTGTCCTGGGCGGTATCTGGCTGGTCATCGCCATCGGACGCCTGCTGGCCGGCGATGCATTCACCTTCCAGACCCACCAGAGCCTTGAAGAACTGTCCCGCTCCTCTCAAGCCTCGGTGCGGTGGCTCATGGTGCTGCTGCTGGTGGGCGTGGTGCCGATAATGGAGGAGCTGCTGTTTCGCGGGTTGCTGCAATCGGCGCTGCAGGCAACCCTGCCGGGACGCTGGCCGGCGATTGTACTGACCTCAGCCCTGTTTGCCATCATCCACCCCCCCATGCACGCCCCAGGCATCTTTGCGCTGGCCTGTGTGATGGGCTATGCCTATGAACGAACCGGCTCATTAGGGCGACCTATTTGCATCCACATTTTCTTCAACGGCATCAGCGTCGCCACCGCCATCATGACTGCGTAACTCCATTTTTCTCTTGACCTCCTCGGCAAATCAGGACGGATACCTTCCGATGCCGGTGCACAAAAACCATCGATCACCCTCGTTGGCCGCAGCATTTTTTGTATTTTTTGCCGCTGCCGCAGGGACACGGATCGTTGCGGCCAACCTTAGGCTGCTCGAGTTTGATGGTTTTGACGGTCTGCTCGCCTTGCGGCGCGGTTGCCGCGGCCTGCTGACGCGCGGCCGATTCAAACTGGCTGACCTCCTGTTTTTGCGTCTCACGAACATTATAGACACTGCGTCTTTGCTGGCCGGCCTGCAGACGCACCCGGAAAATAATATCCGTCACGCGATCCTCAATCGTCCGCAGCATCTCGTTGAACATCCGAAAACCTTCCTGCTTGTATTCGATTTTCGGATCCTTCTCAGCATACGCCCGCAGCATGATGCTTTCCTTGAGGTGATCCATCGCATACAGATGGTCCTTCCAGGTCGTATCAAATATCTGTGTCAAAACAAATCGCTCCAGATCGGCCAGCTCACGACGCAAAAAACTCCGCCCGGCCTCCAGCAGCACGAATTTGGCTCTCTCTTTGTCCTTCAGATCTTCCGGCTCCAGCGCCGCCTCAAAGCGTTCTTTGGCCCACCGGGCCAGTGTCTCGGCGTCGGCGGCCTCCAGCTTCTGCTCAATCGTTTCCATCAGTTTGCCGTTGTTCCAGGCCTTGCTCATCGCCAGCAGCGTCTCAAAAATCTCCTTCGGCTGCATCTGCGACAGCTCCTCCGGCGTGAGCGGGGATTCGTATTTGCGGCGCGCCCACTCGGCCAGCATCTCGAACGCATACACATTCGCCCCCTGCGGGCCGAAGACCATATTCATCGCATACTCGACCGGATACTCGACCTCACGCTTGCGGTACAACTCGGCCACTCGGTCGACAACCTTTTGCCGCGCCTCATCCCGCGTGCAGTCCTTCAATTCGGCCGGATTCAACCTGATGTTGAATTTGCTCTCCGCCCACACCGCAAACATCCGAACCGAATAATCCTCTTTAAGAAAATCCTCTACCCGCGATACATCTTTTTTGTCCACCTGCTGACAGGCGGCCTCAATCAACGTCTGTTCGATTTCCTCTGCGGTCATCTGACGCAGCTTGGAAGCCGACAGATTGACCCGAAACGCACTCATCGCCCACTTGCACAACGCATCCAGCTTCCACGTCTTGATCTCATCGTAATCCTCCAGATATTCACCCAGAGAAATGGGAATATCATTGGCAATCTCCTTTTTGGCCCGCTCGCGAATCATCTCGACAATCTGCTCGGCCTCCTGCCCCCGAAGACGCTTGGGATCCAAATCCACACCGAATTCTACCCGCGCCCATTCGCTGATCCCTCGCTGGGGATAATCCGGCGCAAAAAACTCATCAACCGCATCGTTGATCACATCGCCGATCATATCCTCAATGGTCTTTTTAAGGTCCTTGCCCTCGATGATCTTGCGGCGCCGTGAATAAAAGATTTTGCGCTGGTAGTCCATCACCTCATCATATTCAAGCAGGCTCTTGCGCGCCTCGAAGTTACGCTCCTCGACCTTTTTCTGGGCTTTTTCAATCCCCTTGCTGATCCGTTTATGCTGGATGGGCATACCCTCTTCCCACCCAATCAAAGACAACGCCTTAACCGTCCAGTCCGGCGAGAAAATCCGCAACAGATCGTCATCAAACGACAGGAAAAAGACACTGCTGCCCGGGTCGCCCTGTCGGCCGGCACGACCGCGCAACTGATTGTCGATACGGCGGGATTCGTGCCGCTCAGTGCCA
>JAAYQH010000342.1 GCA_012519365.1 Planctomycetota bacterium
GTATGCGTTCCATTGTTACCCGGCGGCGTGACTGGACGGATAACAATGGAACGCATCCTGTCCTACCGGAGTCGACTGACGCGGTTGATCGAATTTATTGAAACCGTGTATATGCCGGACCTGCTGGAAGTAGCCAAGGCATTTCCTGAGTACTGGAACATCGGCGCCAGCTATCCTAATTATCTGAGCTTCGGGGCATTTCGCATGGAAGAGGCCGTAGGGGAACATACAAGGACATTTCTGCCGGACGGCGTCGTGCTCAACGGTCGATATCAGCCACTGGACACCACAAAAATCAGCGAGTTTATCGGCCATTCGCGGTATTCATCCGGTTCCGGGCTGCATCCTTTTGAGGGACAAACAACGCCCGATTGTCGCAAAGGTTACAGTTGGCTCAAAGCACCTCGATACAACAGCCACCCCATGCAAGTCGGCCCATTGGCGCGTATAATGACCGCCTACTACGCTGCCGATAGGAATCCATTCAAAAAAGAAGTGGACGCTGCTCTGACATCTATAAATCAAACCTCTGACAAACTCAATTCCGTCCTCGGTCGTCATCTGGCACGGGGATTAGAGGCCAAGTGGATCGCCTATCAAGCAGACAAGTGGCTTGATGAATTACAGCCAAATGAGCCTGCCGCACGCGAACTGTCGATCCCCGCCACAGGCCGGGGAGTGGGACTGACCGAGGCACCACGCGGTGCACTTGGACACTGGTTGGTTATTGAAAACTATAAAATAAAACGTTACCAATGCATCGTCCCGACCACATGGAACTGTTCGCCGCAGGACGACGCCGGACAAGCCGGCCCTGTTGAAAAAGCACTCCAGGGAACAGTGATCGCCCGCGCCGACCAGCCGATCGAAGTCGGTCGTATTGTGCGTTCGTTCGATCCATGCATTGCCTGTGCTGTTCATTAAATTTGCTAGCCACTTGACAAAGGACTATCTCATGAAGACCGGTTTTACTCGACGTGATTTTCTCAAACTGGCAGGTACGATGACGGCAACAGCCGCCCTGCCGGAATATTTTACACAGATTTTTGCCGCCGGCCTTGAACGAATGGCTGCAACAACGCGCGTTGTTTGGTTACAAGGCCAGTCGTGCAGCGGAGAGTCTATCTCTCTGCTGAACTCGGTTGATCCCTCGCCGGCGGATTTGCTGACTCGTTATATATCCCTGGTGATTCATCAAAACATCGGCGCCGCGCAGGGACAAACTTTTATGGACACCCTCAAAAAAGCTGCGCAAACCAACGATTATCTCCTCGTCATCGAAGGGGCAATTCCGCTTAAAATGCCCCAAGCCTGCATGATCGCAGGTCGTCCCTTTGAAACCACAGTGCTGGAATTGATCCCCAATGCCAAAGCCATTCTTGCCGTCGGCACGTGCGCCTCTTTTGGCGGTATCCCCGCGGCAGACGGCAACGACACAGGTTCAGTTGGAGTCAAAGAGTTTATGGAACATCATAACCTCAGATGGCAAAACAAACTGGTCAATTGTCCAAGTTGTCCGACACACCCCGTATCCATTGTCGGAACATTGGCGTATCTGGCAACAGGGCAATACCCCGAGGTACATAAAGAACTGTTGGCCCCTCGAATGTATTATCAATACAGCACACACGACCATTGCCCCCGGTATCACGACTTTGAACGAAAAATCTTCGCCGAGCATTTCGGTCAGCCTGAAGGCTGCCTGTTCAAACTCGGCTGTTTAGGACCGCTAACCTCTACCGAATGCCCCAATCGTCAGTGGAACTCCGGGGTAAACTGGTGTATTCGCGCAGCGGCACCCTGTATCGGATGCAGCTGGCCGGGCTTTTGTCGAGACAAAGAATTCCCGCTCTATCGGATCGGTGAAACCGCTCATTCCGTCACCTATACTGAAAAAGATCGTTCAGGAGGCAAAATATGAAAACCCGACGATTCAATCTTTTTATCAAGATTTTGCTTATCACGATTATCCCAATCTTATTTTTAGGCCTGACGCTTCAAATATTCAACCTTTGGCTGAATCGCCGTTCACTTCACGTCGTATCAGCACAATTTGAAAAAACATTGAATCAACTCAGTTCAGATTCCATTCAGGGCCTGGTCGAAATGAGCGAGCAATCGGCACGTGATTTGCTCCAGGAGATCCGCATCGCAGTCGGCAACTCGCTTCAGCCGGGTGAAGCCAATAAATTTCTAAACTTAGCCAAACAACAGGCAGAACTGGAACAAGTTCTTGAGTTTTCTTTTTACGGCCCGGACGGAAAACTGGAGTTGTCTTCAAACCCTCATACCGTACGGAAAACAATCCCTGCCGACGTCCTGACTGAAGCTCAAAACACCGGCCGTTTGGTTATTCGCGGACAGGAAGAGTCTGCTCGAACATTGCTTTTTTACCAGCCGATGCTGATGAATGCAGATTTAATCCGTATGAATCCTCAGTACCGTGCCGGCGACTTTTACGGAATGCTGTTTGTAGAGTTCAATAAAGACCGTATTTTTGACAGCATCAAATCCCAGCAGGCACACATCCTTGAAGCCGTCAATGCCAGTCAACAAACTGCCGACAGTGTAATGTCACGCAACCTGCAGATCAGTTTCATCATCGTCACTTCTTTTCTGGGTGTAATCTCAATCATTGCCATTCCGCTGATTAAACGCACCGTCATTCACCCCGTGAAGGCGGCGATTGATTCCAACCAGCAAATAGCCGAATATCTTTCATCGGCGGCAAGTCAGCTTCGTTCCGCTTCGGAAACAATTGCACGCGGTGCAACCGAGCAGGCGGCCAGTCTTCAAGAAACATCCTCAAGTCTTGAACAAATTACTGCGATGACACGTAACAACGCCGACAATGCAGCCCAGGCCGACAAACTGGCTGAGCACGCCCGCAAGACCGCTGAGGTCGGCGTCCACGCTATTGCACAAATGAATCAAGGCATCCAGGATATCCGCGTTTGCTCAGATGAAACGGCTAAAATTGTCAGAGTCATTGATGAAATCGCATTCCAGACCAATCTGTTGGCGCTGAATGCAGCCGTAGAAGCCGCACGTGCAGGGGAAGCAGGCAAAGGATTCGCCGTGGTGGCCGAAGAGGTTCGCAATCTGGCCATTCGAAGCGCAGAAGCGGCACAAGATACCTCAACAAAGATTGAACTTTCGATAAAGCA
>JAAYQH010000343.1 GCA_012519365.1 Planctomycetota bacterium
AAGCCGTTTTTTGCAGATCGACCCGACGTCGCTGCGTTCCCTCGAGGTGCTGCGGACGATCCGGTCGGAATCGACCAAAGGCACCCTGCTGGAGACGATTGACCAGACGCTCACGGCGATGGGTTCGCGGCTGCTGCGGCGCTGGATTTGTATGCCGCTGCGGGATGTCGCGGCGATTACCGCCCGGCAGGACGCCATCGCAGAGTGTGTCGGCAATGACACGCTGCTGGGACAACTGCGAGGACACCTGGCACACATCGCCGATCTGGAACGCATCGTCGCGCGCATCAGCACCTATCGCGCCGCCCCCAAAGACCTGATCGCACTCAGCATAACGCTGCGGGCAATCCCCCTGTTGCGCCAGACGCTGTCGGTCTGTACCTCGCCGATGCTGAAGGGTCTGCACGACCGCTGCGACAGTATGGACGAACTGGCCGATGTGCTGGAGGCAGCCATTGAACCGGAACCGCCCAGCCACCTTCGCGACGGCGGCGTCATTCGCAGCGGTTTTGATGCCGAGTTGGACCGGCTGCGGGCCATTTCCAAAGACGGGCAAAGCTGGCTGGCCCGCTATCAGCAGCGACAAATCGAACGCACCGGCATCGACAAACTGAAAGTCGGCTTTAACAAGGTTTTTGGCTATTACATCGAACTGAACCGCGCCTATGCCGACCGCGTGCCGGCCGATTATGTGCGCAAACAAACCATCAAAAACGCTGAACGCTATATCACCGACGAACTGAAGCAGTACGAAGAGCAGGCCCTCGGTGCTGCCGAAAAAGCGATTGGGCTGGAACAGGAACTCTTCGAACAGGTGCGTCATGAATGTGCCCGCTATATCCCCCGGCTGCAAGCCCTGGCCGAGGCAATTGCCGTGTGTGATTGTCTGGCGGCCTTGGCGCATCTGGCCCGACAGAACCGCTACATCCGACCGACCATCACCGACGACAAGGAGTTGCAGATCACCGAAGGCAAGCACCCCGTACTGGCCGGGATGCTTGGGGCCGAGTTTGTGCCCAACGATGTCACCCTCAGCAGCGACGGCAAAGACATCGCCATCATCACCGGCCCGAATATGGCCGGTAAAAGCACCTACATCCGACAAGTTGCACTGCTGGTGCTGCTGGCCCAGACCGGCTCGTTTATCCCGGCCAAGGCCGCACGAATCGGTGCGGTGGATCGTATCTTTACCCGCGTCGGCGCTGCGGACGAACTGACACGGGGGCAAAGCACGTTTATGGTGGAAATGACCGAAACGGCCAATATCCTGAACAACGCCACCGAAAAGAGCCTGGTGATTCTTGATGAGGTTGGCCGCGGCACAAGCACCTATGACGGCCTGTCTCTGGCCTGGGCAATTACCGAACATCTGGCCAATACAATCAAATGCCGCACGCTGTTCGCCACGCATTACCACGAACTGACCGAACTGGCGCAATTGCTGTCCAATGTCAAAAACCTGAATGTCGCGGTGCGCGAATGGGCCGGACAGGTAATCTTTCTGCACAAGATCGTCCCCGGCGGCACCGACAAAAGTTACGGCATTCACGTGGCCAAACTGGCCGGCCTGCCCAAGTCCATCATTGCCCGCAGCCATGAGATTCTGGCTGATCTGGAAAGCACCTTCGCCAAAGAAGCCTCCGGCGACAAACTGGCGCGCCATAAAACAGCATCCCAAGAAGAACTGCTGTTCGTGGAACGCCATAAATCCGTGCTGGACAAACTCAAGACCCTCGATATCAACCGCCTGACGCCGATCGAGGCAATCAACCTGCTTAATGAAATCCGCAGCGAAATCGATGCATAGCCGCCCTGTTTCAGTGTTTTTTAACGCCGCCGCAGCACGCTTGAACTCAACACCTAAAAGAGCCTGCTCAAGGTCCTGCTTTTTGAAAATTTATAACTTGTTGATGATTTACAAAGCAGTGCGTAGGGCTGAGAGTCTTGTCCTTGCGGACTTTTAATGCCGTAGGCTTTCCGTTGAAATTCTATTGACTTTTGAATAATTAAACGAACGACTCATATTTTTAGCTTTGCACAGTGAAAAAACGAACGAAGCAAATGC
>JAAYQH010000344.1 GCA_012519365.1 Planctomycetota bacterium
CCGGGCCAGGATGCAGCCCCCACAGATGCGACACGTGGCGATGCTTCTCCTTAGGGTCGTCTTTGTCTTCGAGCCATTCCTGAAGTTGACCCAGTCGGCCAATCTGATTGGGCGCGATGCGAGAACGCATTTGCTCAAGAGTACGGCGAAACTCCGCATCCACATCCAGAATCTCCGACGCACGAATACAATAACCAAACAACGCCCGAATAATTTGATGATCCATGGTCGGCCCCATTACCAATCCGCCCAGTTCCGGCGAGTTGGACGGCCCTGAAATGAGCCATCGTTCTTCGCTTCGCGGGTCCTCAACCAGATAATCCACAAAGAACTCAGCCGCCTTTTTCATAATCGGATAGGCCCGCTGGCGCAGAAACTCCGTATCTTGCGTAAAGTCATACCGCCACCACAAGTGCTGGCACAGCCATGCTCCGCCGGTCGGCCAAATGCCGTGATTGGAATGATTAATCGGTGCTGTGCCGCGCCACAGATCGGTATTGTGATGCAGCACCCAGCCGTCGGCACCATAGAAATTTTTGGCGGTAAGCGCGCCGGTTTTGCTCACGTCCTCCAGCAAGTCAAACAGCGGCTCGTGACACTCGGACAAATTGGTCAACTCAGCCGGCCAGTAGTTCATTTCGGTGTTGATGTTGACAGTGTATTTACTGCCCCAGGGCGGCGTGAGCGATTCGTTCCACACCCCCTGCAGATTGGCCGGCTGCGAACCGGGGCGACTGGAGGCGATCAGCAGATAGCGGCCAAACTGAAAATACAGTGCCGCCAGATGCGGATCATCGCCGTCTTTGAAGCGACGGATTCGCTCATCGGTATCCTTCTTGGCCGCTTCAGTATAGCCCAAATCAATATCTACCCGTCGAAACAGTGCCTGATAATCGGCCAGATGACGCTGCTTGAGCTGGTCATATGACATCTCCCGTACCCCCTTGAGAATCCGGCCGCAGCGCTGGGCCGGATCAGCGGAAATGTCGGCATAATTAACAAAATTAGTCGCCGCCGCTAAGATCAGCACAACCTGGTCTGCACCGGAAACGACCGCTGCTTTATCTGATATCTCAACCCGCCCGCCGACAGCACGAACCAGCAGCCGCGATTCGAACGTCATTCGGCTTTCCGTCTGGTTTTCATGCCGCTGCGTAACCCGGCCTTTAAGCCCCAGCACATCCGAACCGGCGGCAAATTGTTCGCTGTGAGGATGCGGACTGGTCAATGTCGCTTTGACATTAACCATCCCCGGTCTGTCAGCTGAAAACCGCAACACAATGACCCGATCCGGATAATCAGCAAACGCCTCGCGCTCAAAACGCACGCCATTAACGGTATAGCTGACACCAGTCAAAGCGGTATCCAAATCGAGCCACCGGTGGTAATCCGATACGTCATCATGTCCTGCAAAGGTCAGATTCAGATCGCCGAACGGCTGATAGGAACACTGTTTTAGCGGAACACTCATAAACCGCTCCATCGCCAACTGCTCAGCCTCGCGTTGTTTGCCCTCGAACAGCAGCCGCCGTAATTCGGGCAGTACCTCAACGGCGCCGGGGTTCTGATAATCCTGCGGCTGACCCGCCCAGAGCGTGTCTTCATTAAACTGAATCCGCTCCTCTGCCGTGCAGCCGAAGACCATCGCCCCCATATAGCCATTGCCGATAGGCAGCGCCTCGACCCATTGTTCGGCGGGCTTATGGTATTGCAGCAGCCAATAGTCCGGCCGCCCCGGCAAAGCAGCCTCGGCCGTCTGGCCGAACAGACAAACCCCCGCTGTTATGAATCCCGCAACGGAACAAAACCATCGGCATATATTAGAGAAAGACATTGTTATACCCTTAAAATTGTTTGATCATCAGCATCGAGTCAGCAAGTGCAGCAGCGGCAGCGGGCGGTCGGTACCTTCGATAAAGGCCGGACGCGCAGCCCACGGCGTCACATTGGCCACACCCGTCAAATCCATCCAGTACTGCACCCGCGAAACCGGCAAATCCCAGGTCATATGGAAGTGATTGGCCGGCGCGTACTGTTTGTACTCCAGCATGCTGGCATACTTGGGAACGACGAACGTATGGGGCCAGTTCCAGTTGGTCAGATCACACATTGCTTTTTCCAACTCCGGCGGAACCGCTGTGGTGTGTGCTTCGTCCCAAATTAGACTAAAACGATTGGTTTTGGCGCAAAAGGCCATGCGTCCGGCTATGCCGTGAATGCCGGCCGGCGTGACAAAGGTGATGCTGTTGCCGCCGCCGGGGAAATATCCCTCATCGGCCAAGGGCATCTGAATCTTTTTCATAATCTCCTCAACCGACGCACCCGGCATGGCAACCCAGTCTAAGGACGCACTGCCGGAATTATCGCCGTCCACCAGTCCTTTGACGATATAATCGGCCTGGGGGTCCACCTGAACAGAGATCTTTTGGGCTAATTCTTTGATTTCCCAGCCTTCCCAAACCTTGCGAAAATCCATAAACAACGGCGGATTGCCGCCGGACAGCCACGTAAAGAACAGCATTGTCAGCAAGCCCTGCACATCCGCTTCGGTCGCAAACGGTAGCGGCGCTTTGGGGCCATTATGGTCAAAGGTGCTGTTAAACATCGACTCCATCGCGTCGGCCACCGGCAGCGGCAAACCGCGTCGATCACTGCCCCACTCCAACTGACTCATAAATCCCCCCCCGACAGCGTTCAAATCCCGCATAAGGTCGCGGTTGATTAAATACATCGCCAACGATTGGTCAAACCGCCTGCTGTCGTCCTCAGTCTTTAACTCAAGCCGCTGGCCAACATGCTTATCAAACCAGCCGCGAAGGAGCTTCAGTTCGGCTTTGTCATAGGCGCCTTTGTGCAGCATATCGGCCAGCAATTTCATGTCCAGCCGCGTGATTTCAAGACCAAAGGTGTTGCGTGTGGGAATAATGTGCGCCAGGGCCGTTTCCATACCCATGGAATCGTGGCCAAACACCACCACACGCCGCCCCCGCAGGGCCACCGCCGTCACCGCCGCGTAACACCAATCAATCAGGGCGGTCGCGGTCGCCTTGCTCATCTGAGGGTTCAGCCCCGTATCCGGCCAGTTGCCGACATTCAGATGTACCAACCGACCGTATTGGCTGATCGCTCCGGACAAGGCATGGGCATAGACGACGCCGGGTTTGGGCCCGCTGTTGCCGCAGGTGATATTCAACGGCGTATCGGTGGGAAATTGCTGGAGTACCGAAATACCCGTCAGTTGCGGAAACGACCACGTATCCGGAGCGCACACCAGAATAGTCACGCCGGCCTTGCGAAACTGCTGGGCGACAATGTCTGCCTGGGCCTCGCCATCGACCAGCACATCCGAATAGACCACCGGCACAGGCTGCTTATCCGGCATCACCACCTGTCCACTGATAGTATCGGCCACCATCGCGGTAATGTTTTGGGCCCGCTTTCGACTGTCCGCATCGACCCGCGGATCACAGGGGGAAAATACGCCGATAACCGGAACTGGCGGTGTTGCTTTGGGGACAGATTCAAGACGTGTTGCTTTTGCTGTTGCGGCCATAGATAACCCTTTCAAAAAGAATGCTCTTTTTTGGATCATGGAACAGTATATCCATTACACAGACCAAGGCTCGGTTTGACCATAGAAAATTTATCGTTTTGATGGACATTTCACAGATTTCTTGGTATTTACACGCCTATGGAAAGATTGAAAAAAATCTTGGATACTATGGAAATTGACCTCTTGAATATCGAATACTGTCGCGTTGGCAGGGAATGGAACTATCGCAACGTCAACAATCCCTACTCGCGAATTTATCTGGTGACCGAGGGATCGGGGGCCGTAATCCATCACAACAGACAATTCAAACTGCGAGCGGGGGGGCTGTATCTGATACCCTGTTTTACGCAGGTTACAATGGAGTGTCCGGACTTTTTGAGCCACTATTATCTCCACTTTACCGCGCGCATCGAGACGGGGCTGGACATTCTTTCGATTTTCAAATGCCATTATGCGATACAGGCCGACCAACACAAAATCAGCCCTGCCCTGTTTGATCGACTGTTGGAACTGAATCCAAATCGCGCGCTTTTTGAATACGACGCCCGAAAACCCATCTATCCGCGAGCCCTTGACCTGGCCCATCAACTCGACCAGAAAAAGACCCCTGCCAATCTGCTGGAGACCAACGCCCTGCTGCGGCAGCTGCTAGCGGTGTTTTTCAGCGGTTACAACTCGCCGCAAACCGACAACACAATGTACGGGCTGACCCGTTTTCAGACAGTACTGGATTATATCCGTCGTCATCTCCGAGATCCGTTGACGATTCAACAGCTGGCCGAAATTGCCGATCTGAATCCAACCTACTTTTCCAATTTGTTTAGCCGCTATATGGGGATTTCTCCTGTCCAGTATGTCAACAAACGACGGATCGAAGAGGCCCAAAAACTGTTGCTCAGCACCGATCAAACCTTGTATCAAATCGCCTCGGCAGTGGGCTTTTCTGATGAGTACTATTTTTCCCGTGTCTTCAAAAAAATAGTCGGCCTGGCCCCCGCTCATTACCGGCGCCAAGAATCTCTTTTTGCTCACAGATAATCCTCTGCGTCGATTGCCGGCCAATCGGCAGCGTCCTTTTCCCTATGACGACCACATGTCTGCACCAGGAGGCGTTAAAAAGAGCCAGCCAATCTTTTGAGCCACCCCTTGCAATCAGTGGACAAGGCATTACAATAATAGATACATTAAGTAGAGAATTAAATTGCAGGTCAAAAATGAGCAGACTGATCATCATATCCAACCGGCTGCCGGTCAGTGTCACGCGACAAGCTGACAGCCTTTCATTTCAGCCGAGCGTCGGCGGTGTCGCCACCGGCATCGCGTCGCTGGAGTCGCCCAAACAGCGTCTCTGGTTTGGCTGGCCGGGCATCGCCTCGGACCGTCTTAGCAGCGACCATAAGCACCAAATCACCAAAGGCGTTGAAGAACATGGCTGCAAACCCATTTTTCTCAGTAGCACCGAAGTCCGGGATTTTTATTTCGGGTTCGCCAATCGTACCATTTGGCCCTTGTTTCATTATTTTACCCATCATACCGTCTTTGATGAAACCTATTGGCGGGCGTATAAAAAGGTCAACGAGCACTTTTGCCGTGAGATTACGCCGCAACTGAAACCCAATGACAAAATCTGGGTTCATGATTATCAACTGATGCTGCTTCCCGGCATGCTCCGCGCTAAACAACCTGAGGCCAACATCGGATTTTTTCTGCATATTCCGTTTCCTTCTTTTGAATTGCTGCGCCTGCTGCCATGGCGTCGGGAACTGCTGGAAGGGATGCTTGGGGCCGATTTGGTCGGCTTTCACGAATATGAATATGTACGTCACTTTCTCAGCAGTGTTTATCGCATCTCGGACTATGAGCCCCATTTAAGCCAGTTATTGACTTTTGAATAATTAAACGAACGACTCATATTTTTAGCTTTGCACAGTGAAAAAACGAACGAAGCAAATGC
>JAAYQH010000345.1 GCA_012519365.1 Planctomycetota bacterium
GCTCCGATGCCGAGGCCAGCCGCAAGGCCTTTGATAAAATCGTCAGCAAGGCCGCCTTTGCGCAGGTCGGCGCTGTTGTGCCGCGTCAGATTGTCGTTTCTCCAGAGGACACGGAAGCAACGCTCAGAGGAAAACTGGACGGCTTTGCACATCGCGTCGTGATTAAACCCACCCGCGAAGGCAGCAGCGTGGGCGTGGACATTGTGGCCGACCCTGCGATTGCCGCTCAAAAGGCGATGCAGTGTTTTCAGACATACGGCGATTGTATGATCGAGGAATTCATTGCCGGGCGCGAATTGACCGTCGGCATTGTCAATGGGCGGGCTTTGCCGATTATCGAGATTCGCAGCAAGGCGGCATTTTATGACTACAATGCCAAATACATCGCCGATTCAACGGAATATCTGTTCGATACCATCACCGACGTCGAGATGGTCGAGCGGATCCAAAAGACGGCTCTGGACTGTTTTGCAGTGTTGGGTTGTCGCCATTTAAGCCGCCTGGATTTGATTTTAAGTGACCGCAACGTGCCGTACGTGTTGGAACTCAATACGCTGCCGGGGTTTACGAGCCATTCTCTGCTGCCGATGGCGGCCCGTCATGCCGGCATTTCGACGCCGCAATTGTGTCGGGATATCGTCGAGGCGGCCTGGCGTGACCATCACGCCGCCCAGACCTCCGCATCGTTTGAGGGGGCACAAACGCAATGACCAAACGCAAAAAAACACAAAAAAACAAAGCCTCAAAAGGCTGGTTTCATTTTCTCAAACGCGACGGCAAAAAAAAGGCCGTCGAAAAGTCCTCGCCGCGCAAACGCAAGAAAGACAACGCCCCGCGAGTCGGGCCGTCGCTACGGATTGCACTGACCATTGTCGGCTTTGCGCTCTTGGCGGCGGGGCTGACAGCAGGGTTTATGGCAATGGAGCGATACGTCAAAACCCTGCCGCAGATCCAGTCCCGGACCGGACCGCTCAAGTTGATAAATCCGCCGGCCTGGTTTGATCTGGCGTGGGAGGACCAGATGATTCAGGCCCTCGGCGGAAGTCATTTTCCACTGGATGAAACCACCGCACAGCTGGTCTGGGAGCGACTGCAGCATATCGACTGGCTGGAAAAAGACAGCGTCCGGGTGCGTATTACCCCCCGGCATGTCGAAGTAAAGGCGGCCTATCGGCGGCCGATTGTATCGGCGACAGTGGAGGGACGCAGATGTTATGTCGATGAGAAAATGATTGTTTTTGACGCGTTGCCGGTCACAAAGATCGCGGTGCCGGAGGTGGTGGGGTTCCGGCAGCGGTCGGTACCGTCGCCGGGAACGGTCTGGTTGGCCGAGGATGTACGCGCGGCAATGGAATTGGCACGGGTGCTGACATTAATGGATCAGCAAATGCTCACCGCCGAGGAGCCGCTAACCAAACCCTTGCTGGATGAAATCGCCAGCATTGATGTGTCCAATTTCGCCGGTCGGCAAAACCCCGCCAAGCCGCATTTGGTGCTGAACGTCAAGGACGGCCAAACCAAAGTGCATTGGGGCGCCGCATGGGGACAGGCATCCCGGCTGATGGAAGCCGATGAAAAAGAAAAGGTAGCCATCCTTTATCAGTTTTACGTCGAAAACGGCCAAACGCTTCGGGGGACTGCCAAATTTATCGATCTGACCCAGCCGCGAACACTTGTCCCTCGCCCGTAGTCACACAATCGCCATATAATTGTTGCTGTCGTGTGGAAAGACCTCTTTCAGTCGTACGCCCTTTGTCGCAGGTTAAAGGCTGTTTAATGCGGTTTTCAAATCCATATAGCGATAGGGGATGTGATGTCGGGTGCAACATTGTTTGAGCCGTTTGAGTGCCGCTTCGGTCAGATCGCTCTGGGCCGCCTCACTGCCATTGCATTGAAAGATGCGGCAGCCGACGAACCGATAGGGATAAACGCTGCATCGGCCCTCAACACGATAGGGACAGATGCCCTCGGTCATCGGCTTCAGAGGCCGTCCAGCGTGATGGGCAAAATACAGCAACTCAGGAGGTGTCAGGTAAAGGCGATGCCCAAATGTGTCAAAATCGCAGCACCGACCGCACGCACGGCACGTATGCCATTGCGAGATCTGCCTATCCAGCTCACGGTACAATTGTGCGACTTTTGTTAAAAGCAAGGTCTCGTTCATAAAAAGTGCGGGCTGACGAAAAAGGAAGAAGGTTGCGTTTTGAGTTTTGGATGTTTTATTTTTCCTGGCACCACGATTTTTGTTTGCGGATGCGATCAATGTCCTCCACGCTATAAAGGCGGCCGCGATCGATGCCGGGGCATTTGACAGCGGCCCGATTCCAATCATCCGGCGAGGCCAGATTCTCGTTCCAAAATGGCCAGGTTCGGCATTGATTGGGACGCACCGGGTAAATCGCGCAGCCGCGACAGCCGTCCTTGCTCGGCGTCAGAAAGATGCAGTCTTTGGTCGCGGGGTGTTCAATAATACTCAGCCGAAAGCCCACACGCCGAATGTATTTTTTCCGCACCGCCTCGACCGACAACCGCAGATGTTCGGCCAGCAGTTCAATCTCTCGAGGCGTGATCCAGATGTATCCTTCGTCCGGCCCTGCACAGCAATTGCCGCAGCCGGTGCATTCAAAATGCAGTCCGCCGGCGTACCAACAATGACTTTTTAACATTTTCCCCATCATCAGCGTTTTTGTTCCCTAAAGTATTTGGCCATTTTCGGCGGGCGCCCCAGCAGCTCAGTAAAATGATAAATCAGCACGCCCTCGGCCTCGAGCAGCACCTGTTGGGGGGCATCATCCATCGCGACGGAATGATTCAACAGCGCAGCGCAAGCAGCACTCAGGCGGCGTTTTTCGGCAAAGCTCTGCTCACAGCCCGGACACAGCAGGCCGTTGGCAATGCTGCTGAAATACATCTCCTTTAAGGGCATTTTAATCGCCGCGCCGCAATTAACACACGCATCCATTACCGGTGCAATGCCAACCTCCAAAAGCAACGTTAATTGATAATCAATCAGTGCTGAGCACACACCGCCCGGACGATCGCTTTGCTCAAGTCGCTCCAGGCCGGCCAGCAACGCATCAAACAGCGCCGGGTGCGGGTCGTACTCGCGACAAAAGGCCTCGGTCAACTCCAGAACAAACAATCCCGCGTACATCGCCATCAGCTGGGTATGCAACAACCGAAATCGCGGCGCACGAACAAACTCGGTCAGCGTGGCCAGCTTGTCGCTCGCTTCGGAGGCGATAAACATCACCTGACCGCAGGCAAACGGCTCGATAGCCCCCTCGAACGCGGACTTGGGGCGGCGCGACCCCTTGGCGATGGCGCCCATCTTACCGTGTTCGCGGGTCAGCAGCGTAACGACCTGTGAGGTCTCAGAGTAATTGACCACCCGCAGCGCCAAAGCTGTATCTTTGATCTTCTTCATTCAGAACAGTCAGTCGATGCTTTTTTGCGGTGTCAGTTTTTGAATGCGAAGTCGTTTGATACTGCGCGGGCTGGCGCCGGTTACGGTAAATCTCAGGTCTTTATAGACAAACGACTCGCCGGCCTTGGGGATATATCCCAAATGCGAAAAGACAAATCCGCCCACGGTGTCGTAATCTTCCTCGTCCGGCAGTTCAATATCCATCTTGTGATTGATATCGTCGATATACATCCGTGCATCGACTTCATAGGTCGTCTCATCGATCTTGCGAAAAGACTCACTGACAGGCTTTTCATATTCATCGGCAATATCCCCAACCAGTTCTTCGAGGATATCCTCAATGGTTACGATGCCGGCCGTGCCGCCGTATTCATCCAGAACCACCGCAAAATGCAATTTCTGTTTCTGAAACTCATGCAGCAAGTCACGCAGGGGTTTGCTTTCAGGGACAAAATACACCGGCCGCATCCGTTTGCGAATGTTAAAATCCGTTCGGTCTTTGCCGACCTCTTCCAGCAGGTCTTTGACATAAATCAGGCCGACGATATTATCAATCGTGCCCTCATACACCGGCAGCCGGGAGTGACCTTCTCGGCGGATAACTTCCAGCACCGTCGGCAAATCGGCATCGACGCTGACCGCCACCAGGTCGGTTCGCGGCGTCATAATCTCATCGGCCGTCGTCTCGTCCAGTTCGAGCACGTTCTCGATCATCTCCAGCTCTTCTTCATCGACGACCCCTTCCAGGCGGCCCTGCTCGACAAAATTAAGAATCTCTTCCTGTCGTTCCTCCTGCTCCTGTTCCGGATCGGCCACAGGCACACCTGCCAGCCGCCGCACGAAACGGTCATGCAGCGCGAACACATACAGCAGCGGCCGCATCATCCACATCAAGCCCTTCAGCAATCCCCACGTACGCGGTAAAATATACTCGCCGGCGTGCTTGGCCCAGGCGTGGGGAATCACAAGGTTGAAAATTTCCAGAATCACCAGAGCCGCCGCAAACGTCAACAGGTAATGGCGATCGGCCAGCCATTGAGCCAGCAGCAGAATAATCGCCGTATCAGCCGCCACGCGAAAAAAACCGCACATCAGCGACAACGGCTCGGCCTGGCGTAAAAACTCTTCCACTTTATCTTCGCA
>JAAYQH010000346.1 GCA_012519365.1 Planctomycetota bacterium
CGAGGCGTTGGACTTGTCGAAAAACGGCAGCCGCTCAAGTTCCTGTCCTGAAAATGGGGCGACGGCTTCATCAAGGAGCTGTTTTAACTCCACAAAATCCATTACAAGGCCTTGTTCATCGAGGCCGGGCGCACCCACCGCCGCGGTGACCTGCCAATGGTGGGAATGCAGCGGTTCCTGTGTGCCGTCGGCAAATGTCAGCCGATGTGACGCCTCAAATGCCGTATCTACAAAAATCCAGTACATAATCTCGGGTTTTTAGGGTGAATTTTGAATTCTATCGTCTCAAATCGCGTTTATTCCGGCACATCGGGCTTCAGGGCGCGTTTACTGCGGCGGATTTTTTCTTTGAGTCGGTCGAAGACGGTCGGGGGGATGAGCTTGCTGACATCGCCGCCCAGCAGGGCCATCTGACGTACCATTGTGGAGTTGACATAGCCGTATTCCTCGCTGGTCATTACGAACACCGTCTCGATGCCTGCGACTGTGCGGTTGGTCATTGCCAACTGGAACTCATAGGCTACGTCTGTCAGGTTCCGCAGGCCGCGCAGCATCACCCCTGCCCCTTTGCGGGCGGCAAACTCCACCGTCAGGCAGTCGTACCGTTCCACCGAGACCCGCGGCATATCGGCCAGCAACTCCCGAATCATCGCCACTCGTTCGTCTTTGGTAAACAGCTCTTCTTTGTCCGGATTCTGGCCTACTGCCACAATCAGATGGCTGAACAATTTGTTGCCGCGGCAAATTACGTCCAGATGCCCGTTGGTGATCGGGTCAAACGACCCCGGGAATATCGCCGTTATGGGTGTATAATTCATAATAGGCATAGTTTAACCGCAACGCCCGGAATCTGTCAACTCTTTTACGTCCGTCTGTCTGTGGTCTTGCGATCAAGGCTATGGGATTTGGCGCCCCTTCGGGGCTATGCGAGATGCCCCGGCTGAGGAATGAGGGGGGATAAACAGCACGGGGGTGGGTTTATCGTTGCGGTTGGTTTTGATAGATTCCTCGCTGCGCTCGGAATGACAATGGGGCGCTCGGAATGACAGGGGGAAAAAGGGGGAATATTCAAAAAAATGAAATAATTCGGATTTGGCGTCGTTATATTGGATGAGCAGCATGTTTAGGATGACAACCTATTCCCTCAGCGGGTTGCGGGCGGATTTTGCCTGCGGCCCGTTTTTTTGTGCCGGCCGGGGGCTGATTTCTATTTGAATAATTTGGGCGACTGCAAGCGACGCCGATACGGGAATGTTTGTTTGTGTTCGATGGAGTGGAGCAAGGGCGAAATTAGAGGTTGAGTTTGACGTTTATTTGGGTATAGTGTGGCCAGCGTAGGATAATCGAAGATGTTGTCATCCTCAAAACCACACGGAGAACCGGTATGAATTATCTTGCAGTCGATCTGGGGGCCGAGAGCGGCCGGGTTATGATTGGAACCCTTCACGATGACAAACTCACCCTTCGCCAGGCTCATCGTTTTGCCAACGGGCCGATCGAAGAAAACGGCTCGCTGAAGTGGGATTTCAGAACGCTGATGAGCGAAATCAAGGCCGGGTTGAAAATCGCCATTGAGCAGTGCCGCGGCGATGTGGCCGGCATCGGCGTGGACAGCTGGGGGGTAGATTTCGGCCTGCTGGACAAGGACGGGATACTGCTTGAAAACCCCTACAACTATCGCGACAGCCGCACCCAGGGGATGATTGAAAAGGCCTGTGAAATGATGGGACGGCGAGCACTGTACGACAACAGCGGCATTCAGTTTCTGCCGTTTAACAGTGTCTATCAGCTTTTGTCCATGCGGCTTTCGGGCGATCCGGTCCTTGAAAAAGCCGACAAACTGATGTTTATTGCCGATCTGGTGGCGTATCATTTGTGCGGCAAGGTGTTTGCTGAGTACACGCTGGCCAGCACCTCGCAGATGATGGATATGCGCACGGGCCGCTGGTCGCAAGCCATCCTC
>JAAYQH010000347.1 GCA_012519365.1 Planctomycetota bacterium
CGCATCGGCACCAGTTGCAGCCCCACTTGCAGCACACCAGCCAAAAGAACGCCAAAAGCCAACAAGAAAACATGCTGCTCCGGCTCAAGCCCTAACACCCATCCGCCTGCACAAAGCGTAGTAATGTTGACGATATTCAGCACAATCGGTGCCGCAGCAGGCGCAGCAAAGTGCCGATGGGTGTTGAGAATCCCTGCCAGAATCGCTTCAGCGCAGATCATCACCATATACGGCAGCATCAGGGCCGCCAGGATGAGCATCAGCCGGGTACTTTCAAGCGGTGCGTGATACCGATACAGATATGCAATAATTGCCAGCCCAACCAGAACAACGCCGCTAAGCAGCACAACAAGAACCGTCACCACCGTATGGGCCAGCTTGCAGGCCGCCTGTCTATCTTTTTTAAGTTGCTCGGCATAAACGGGGATAAACGACGATGTCGCAGCCCCTTCGCCAAAAATCCGACGGGCCAGATTCGGAATCTTAAAGGCAATTACCCAAATATCCATAATCAGCCCCGCCCCGAGAAAATAGGCAAACGCCATATCCCGAAGCATGCCGAATATTCGGCTGACCATCGTCAAAATCGCGATCAGACGAAACCCTTTGATCATAAACTCGACAATCCTTTCATAAAAGTATGCTACTTATATCGGCATTGTCCCCTGTTCACAAGAGTATACTCCGGTTCGCAACACCAAATATGGCCCGAAAAACTCTTGCAAAATAATGAGCCGTCAGCGATACTCCGTATAATCGTTCATTTTTTACCACAAATGATATTCCGGAGGCAAACGCATGTATCTGTTAGGTTACGATTGCGGCACATCATCCATCAAGGCAACCCTATTGGAAGCGGCCAGCGGCAAGGTTATTGCATCGGCCACCTGCCCTGGCACAGAAATGCCGATCAACTCCCCCCGCCCGGGATGGGCCCAGCAGGACCCCCATCTTTGGTGGGACAACCTCAAAGCAGCCACCGCCCATGTGTTGCGGGGCTCCAACGTTCCCCCTTCTGACATCAAAGCCATCGGCATTACCTACCAGATGCACGGGTTGGTCTGTGTCGATAAAGCCGGACAGGTCATCCGCCCATCGATTATTTGGTGCGACAGTCGGGCGGTGCCTATTGGCCAAAAGGCAGCCGAGACTCTCGGTTCACAGCGATGCCTGGAACATTTGCTCAATCATCCGGGCAATTTTACCGCCAGTAAGCTGCGCTGGGTCAAGGAAAACGAACCGGACAACTTCAAGCGAATTGACAAAATCATGCTGCCCGGCGATTGGGTAGCGATGAAATTAACCGGAAAGGCTGCCACTACCGAATCGGGACTGTCGGAGATGATTTTGTGGGATTTCAAAAACGCACGTCCTGCTGATTTTCTGATGGACTACTATGAGATCAGCCCGCAGGTGCTGCCGGAGATCGTGCCAACCTTTGGCGTGCAGGGACATGTTACTGCTGCCGCTGCGGCCGAGGTAGGACTGGCCGAAGGCACGCCCGTTGCTTATCGCGCAGGCGATCAGCCCAACAATGCGCTGTCGTTAAACGTCCTCAATCCGGGCGAAGTCGCCGCAACCGCCGGTACCAGCGGCGTAGTTTATGGCATCAGCGAGTCGCCGGTCTTTGATGTCAAATCCCGCGTCAACAGCTTCCTGCACGTTAACAATAGCCGTCAAACGCCGCGTATTGGCGTGCTGTTATGCGTCAACGGTACCGGTCGGCTCAATAGCTGGCTCAAGCACAATCTCAACGTCGGCGATTACCCCGATATGAACGCCAAAGCCGCCCAGGTCCCCCTCGGCGCAGAGGGTCTTGTCGTGCTGCCCTACGGCAATGGAGCCGAACGAACACTGGAAAACCGCAATATCGGCGCAGCGGTGTGCCGTCTTGACCTGAACACCCATCACATCGGGCATCTGCTTCGGGCCAGCCAGGAAGGCATCGTCTTTGCCCTCAACTATGGATTGGACATTATGAAATCCATGGGCATTGACATCCGCACTGTCCGGGCAGGCAAAGCCAATATGTTCCTCAGTCCTTTATTTGCGCAGACCTTTGCGACGCTGACCGACACGACCGTTGAACTGTATAACACCGACGGCTCCCAAGGCGCCTGCCGCGGTGCGGGCTTGGGCGCAGGTCTTTACAAATCCACGCAGGAGGCCTTTGCGACACTCAAAAAACTGGAAACCGCAGCTGCCCAGCCCAGCCACTCAGCCGCCTGCCAAGACGCCTACGGCCGATGGCTCGACGAGTTGAAAAAACGCCTTTAATGAGATAATTTGGAATATTAACCAGTGGCAGAAATTAAACTATCAACCTGAAAATTTCGCTATAATGCCGGCTAAATGTACTTTTGCCGGTCAGATAATGCCGCACAAGGTATGTTTGGGCTTTGGCCTGTAAGAAAGTGCCTGTAGTTTTAACTGAAGTTTTGCAAAATTGAAAAATTGGAGTCCAAATGGGCTTTTTGACGACAAATATTGATAGTCCAGTGTCCGATAATATCATGGAGGATATTACGATGCCAGCTATCGTTAAATTTC
>JAAYQH010000348.1 GCA_012519365.1 Planctomycetota bacterium
CCCCGCCAATCGGCGAATGGTTGACGGCCAGTACAGCCGGGCGGTGGTCGATTCGGTCGTTGCCCGCAAAACCTACACCTATTGGCTGGACCATACCGACAACGCCCAGTTAGTGGATATCTTTACGTTCGGCGTCTATGGCGGCATCTATCTGGGCCCGGCCACGTACGGGCAATTGACCAATTTTAACCTTGACTGCGTTACTGTCGGGGTGCACAAAAAAGGCGACAGCACCTTTAATCGCAACTGGCAGATCGGGCAGGGGTCGATTATTGCCAATACCGGCGGGCAGGTTGAACAGATCCACCCCATTCTCATTGAGGGCAAAGGGCATACGGCGCTGAGCAATGTGGAGGCTTTTTCCGGGCCGAACGGCGCGTTGACGACACGCGACATTTCGCAGGATTATTTACTCGTCCGCGGCAGCGATAAACTGACTGTGTCGCTGGTGGGCTGTCGAATGCGCAATTATCAATCCGACCATCCCTTTACGATTCAGAACCCCAACGCCGTGATTCGGGCCGTGGCCTGTATTGACAAGGATGAAAACCTGTTCGAATTCACACTCCAGCCAAAGCAAGAGCAAAGATAAAGTAACTTTTCAAAGGGCAAAAACAGACGCGGAGCCAATTATTTGGAGGTGCCCTGTATTCATTTGCTATAGGAGGCGCCGGTGTGTGTGGGGTTAAGAATGGACGGGAATGCGGACGGTAAAGATTGACCCTTCGCCCAAGAGGGTTTTGACCTCGATTCGGCCGTGGTGGTTCTGGACGATTTTGCGGGCGATGGCCAGTCCGAGGCCGGTGCCTTGTCCCTTGTTGTTGGTATAGAATGGCTCAAAAATCTTCTCGATATTTTCAATGCCGCGTCCGTTGTCTGTGACGCGAAGAACCAGCTCGCCGGCTTCGGGGGACAGTTCGGTATGCACGATTACCTGGCCGGTTTGCGGCTCGACGGCCTCGATGGCGTTCATCATCAGATTCATCACCACATCCTGCATCTGGTCGGGGTCCAGGGTGACCTGGTCAAGGTCCGGGTCCAATTGAATGGTCAGCGAGACATGCCGTTGGTCGGCCTGGGGGCGGAGCACTTCGGCGACGGACTCGACGAGCCGATTGAACTGGCAGGGCTGTTTTTGGGGCGGCGTTTCCCGGCTGAACTTGAGCATATCGAGCACGAGTTTGTGCATGGTGTCGAGATTGCGTTTCATAATGCTCCAGGCCTTTTTGGCCTGGTCTATATCGTGATGGCCAAAGGCGTCATCCATCACGTCCCTGCCGGAGCGCAGGGCCTGAAGAATGTTTTTGACGCCGTGCGACATATTCAGCACCGCCTGTCCGGCTTCGAGCATGCGTTTTTGGTGGCGGGCGGTCTGCTTGGATTGCAGCGTATCAAACGCCACGGCGACCATCGTTTCGCCCGGGTCAAAGACCAACTCGATCGGCGCATTGGGGTCTGATTGGGGGTGTTTCGGCTGGTCCTGGCGATCTGCCTCAAACAGCAAGACTGTCGCGCCGCAGCGAATCTGGTCATTGGAGGTCAGCGGTGTTGCCTGGTGAACGCGAAGTTCGTTGAGAAAGGTGCCGTTGGAGGAGTCCAGATCGCGGATAAACCAGCTGCCCTCGTGAAATGACAGCTCGGCGTGTCGTCGGGAGACGGCGTTGTCGGGGATCCGAATAGCGGCCTCGGTGCCGCGACCGATTACGGTTACGGCAGCAGGATCGCTGGTCAGTTCAAACGTCTTGTCGCGTAAAGCGCCGGTCAACAAAGTCAGTTTCGCCATTGTTCACTCGTTCCCCATCAAAGCCCGCATCGATCACAATACGGTGTGTGGTCATTTTCCGATACAAAAACGCGAAAAGATGCTTTCGAGGATCTTTTCACTGACATTCTCACGCTCCAGCCCGCCGAGGGTCTGATAACTTTGCCGCAGCAGCATTGCGGCGGTGTCCTCTCGGCCGGCCCCCATTTCATCGGCTGCATCAGCGAGGGCCTTAACCGCCTCTTGAAGGCGTTGGCGATGCCGCTGGTTGAGGCTTAGCCGCTCGACCTGACCGTCGCCGGTGGGTCCGGTAATGAGGGCGTTTTTAATACGACTTTTCAATTCCGAAAGTCCTTGTCCGGTGCGAGCGCTGGTGATGATCGGCGGCG
>JAAYQH010000349.1 GCA_012519365.1 Planctomycetota bacterium
AGCCGCACGTGCAGGGGAAGCAGGCAAAGGATTCGCCGTGGTGGCCGAAGAGGTTCGCAATATGGCCATTCGAAGCGCAGAAGCGGCACAAGATACCTCAACAAAGATTGAACTTTCGATAAAGCAGGCTCAAAACGGTGTTGAACTGGCCGCACGAGTTAGCAAAACACTCGAAGATATTGCCACACAAATCTGCAAGACCGCTCAACTTGTTCAGGAAATTGCCCATGCCAGTAGCGAACAAGCACAGGGAATCGAGCAAATTAACACTTCAATTGCACAAATGGATAAAATTACTCAACAAAATGCATCCAACGCAGAACAGTCCGTTGCTTCTGCTCGTGAACTGGATGCCCAGGCAGAACAACTGATCGGTACGGTTCAACACCTTGTCGAGATAGTCGGCAAAGGGAACAACAACGTATACAGCCTCGCTGCAGATAAGTAACCGACATAATCAATTCGGGACAAACGGCCTTTGCAAAACGAAGCAAATGATTACGACATAATCAATCCCTAATTGCCATACAGGTACCCGAAACATTGAAGCCGGCCGGAGCAAGAAAAATTGTTTTGGCAAATTCTTTGCCTATGACACCTCGGTCTTAGCCGTACTTTGCGCGCAGTGGTTTCTAGCAGAAAAACAGGTTCACCATTGCCGAAAAAAGTACCCCCGCGAATCGGTCGTTCTGAGTTTTTTTGTTTGTTTTTGCTCAGTTTCTCCACTAAGATGCTAAAAAATCCTGGTTTCAGCACTTCAGGCTGATGCCGGGGTTTTGCGCTACGGACTCTGCAAAAAAAGCCTCAAAGGATGTGCAGATCCGTGAAGCAATTGGTAAAGTCAGCCCCATCTCAAAATGGGAAAAATGTCACCCTCATCCATGTGGAGAATTTGAAAATGGTTAGACGCTCAAAATCCCGGGCAGCAGGACTGGCGTTGCTGGTTTTCGCGGCCGCTCTTGTCCACGCCGAGCAACCGGTTTCGTACGTTGATTATGTCAATCCGCTGGTCGGCAGCGATTCGGCGTTTTTCTTTTCCACCGGCAACACCTATCCGGCAATCGCGGTGCCTTGGGGGTTGAATTTCTGGACGCCGCAGACGAACAAAATGGGAGACGGCTGGGGCTACCAGTACGATTCGCTCAAGATTCGCGGCTTCAAGCAGACCCATCAGCCCAGCCCATGGATCAACGATTATGCGGCCTTTGCCCTGATGCCGGTAGTCGGCGAGTTGGTGGTTGAAGAGGAAAAAAGAGCCTCATGGTTTTCGCACAAAGCGGAAATCGCCCGGCCGTACTATTATCGGGTTTATCTGGCCGACCATGACGTGACCACGGAGATTACACCCACCCAACGAGCAGCACAGTTCCGATTGACCTTCCCCGAATCAGACCAGTCCTACATCCTGCTGGACGCGTTCAACAAAGGCTCATACGTAAAGATCATTCCCGAAAAACGCACCATTATCGGCTACTGCCGCAACAATCACGGCGGCGTACCCGAAAATTTCCATAACTATTTCATCGCCGTCTTCGACAAGGACTTTGAGCAGGTCTGCACGTGGCACGAT
The DNA here is from genome assembly GCA_012519365.1 of Planctomycetota bacterium. GTDB lineage: Bacteria > Planctomycetota > Phycisphaerae > Sedimentisphaerales > Anaerohalosphaeraceae > T3Sed10-213. The sequence continues at coordinate 1,571 of JAAYQH010000349.1, forward strand.
GGCTGGACGATCCAAAACGATACAACCGAAAACCGCGGCGATCATGTCGGTGCAGTGGTACGGTTCAAAACAAAAAAAGGCGAGCAAGTTCACGTCAAAGTCGCCTCCTCGTTTATCAGTCATTAACAGGCCCTGTTGAATCTGACCCGTGAGGTGGCCGACGATGATTTTGACACGACCTGCCAAAAAGCCAAAGCCATCTGGAACCAGAACCTTGGCCGCATTGAGGTCCAAGGCGGCACCCTTGCCCAGTACCAGAACTTTTACACGGCCTTTTACCGGGCGCTGCTGTTTCCGCGCGATTTCTCCGAGATCGACAAGGACGGCAGACAAGTCCATTACAGCCCCTATAACGGCAAGGTGCTGCCCGGCCCGCTGTACACAGACAACGGCTTTTGGGATACGTTTCGGGCGGTGTTTCCGTTCTTGACCCTGATGTATCCCGAGCAGAATGCCCGGATGATGCAGGGACTGGCCAACACCTTTACGGAAAGCGGCTGGCTGCCGGAATGGGCCAGCCCAGGCCATCGCGACTGTATGATCGGCTCAAATTCGGCCGCAATTATTGCCGATTCCTACTTGAAAGGAATTCGCGGCTGCGACATCGACACGCTGTACAAAGGGATTTTGAAAAACTCCGAGAACGCCGGCCCGCTGTCTTCCGTAGGCCGGCTGGGCGTTGAGTACTACAACAAAATGGGGTATATCCCCTGCGATGTGGGCATCAACGAAAGCGTCGCCCGAACCCTGGAGTACAGTTATGATGATTTCACCATCTGGAAACTGGCCCAGGCACTCGACCGCCCCCAGGACGAGATCGACCGGTTCTATCAGCGGGCCAACTTCTATAAAAATGTCTTTGACCCGTCCACCAATTTTATGCGGGGCAAAAAGAAGGACGGCTCATGGGCTGCGCCGTTTGTGCCGGAAAAGTGGGGCGGCGATTTTACCGAAGGCTGTGCGTGGCACTACACCTGGTCGGTCTTTCATGACCCGCAGGGGTTGATCGATTTGATGGGCGGCAAAGAGGCCTTTGCGGCCAAACTGGACGCCGTCTTTACGACCCCCCCGAAATACGACTGCTCCTATTACGGTTTTCCCATCCATGAGATCATCGAAATGGCGGTGATGGATATGGGCCAGTACGCCCACGGCAACCAGCCGATTCAGCATATGATTTATTTGTACAACTATGCCGGCCAGCCGTGGAAGGCCCAAAAATGGGTGCGTGAGGTGATGAACCGGCTCTATTGGCCCACGCCGGACGGCTTGTGCGGTGATGAAGACAATGGCCAAACCTCGGCGTGGTATGTCTTTTCCGCATTGGGATTCTATCCGGTCTGTCCCGGCAGCGGCCAGTATGTCATTGGTGCGCCCCTGTTTAAGCAGGCCACGCTGCACCTGCAAAACGGCCGAACGTTTACGATTGAGGCCCCCGACAATTCCGCAGAGAATCTGTATATCCAATCGGCCGCATTCAACGGCCGTCCTTACACGCGAACCTTTTTGCGCCACGAAGACATCCTCAAGGGCGGCCGGATTCGCTTTGAGATGGGCCCCGAGCCGAACACCCAATGGGGCACCTCGCCGGACGACGCACCCTACTCAATGTCGCAGGACAAACAAGCGGATAAAGATAAACGTGGATTCTGAAAGAATAACGGAATCGGATAAATATCGAAGTTGAATGAAAACGAACCAAACGCGGTTTTGCTGATGCCGCGGCCTTTTTGAAAGGATTCTGGACATGCGAATGAAAACCTTGCCGATTTTGCTGACGTTTTTTGTGATGGGCGTTGCCGACGCGATGGGGCCCATGTCTGAAGCCGTCAAAGAAAATTATAAATTGAACAATGTAGTCGCCACGCTGCTGTCATTTTTTGTGTTTATCGCGTTTGCGGTTTTCAGTGTGCCCGGCGGCCTGCTGGCGGCGCGGATCGGCAAGAAGAACCTGTTGCTGTTGGGGCTGGCACTCAATGCCGTCGCAATGTTGATTCCCTGTCTGATAGATCCGAATTTTGCCCTGCTGCTGGCGTGTATCTTCGTGCTGGGTATCGGCACGACGTTTTTGCAAGTGGCCGGCAACCCGATTATGCGTGATGTCAGCGCCGAAGGCCGTTACAGTCGCAATCTGAGCTTTGCCCAGGGGTTTAAGGGCATCGGCAGCACGGTCTCGGCGTATCTGGTCACAGCGATTGCCGGCTTTGCGATGTTCCAGAGTATGGGCTGGCGGGGCGTGTTTCCCATTTTCTTTGTGCTGATGCTGGTCACCTTTGTATGGGTAGCCGCGCTTCGTGTAGAGGAAACCAAAGCCCAAGTGCCCCCTGGCATCGCCTCCAGCATTGGTCTGCTGGCCAAGCCGGTCTTTGCCCTGGCAGTGTTGGGAATCTTTTTGTATGTGGGCGCTGAAGTCTGCATGGGGCGGTTTCTGCTGCCGATGCTGGAGGAAATGGGAATCGCCAAGTCCACGGCCTCCAAGTTCGGCCCGGCATTCTTTTTCCTGATGTTAACAGTAGGGCGGCTGGTCGGCGGAGCGGTACTGCATATTATGACCCCGCGAACCTTTTTCCGTATCTCAGCGGCGATGGGGCTGCTGGGCGTGGCGATTCTGATGACAGGAGCAGCGCCGCTGGCGATCGTAGGGGTCCTCCTGGCCGGCTTGGGATTTGCCAATATCTGGCCGATGTTGTTTTCGATCACCGTCGAAAAGGACCCGCAGCACAGCAGCGAACTGAGCGGACTGATGTGCATGGCCATTGCCGGCGGAGCAGTGGTGCCGCTGCTAATGGGAAAACTGGTCGATATGGAGTGGGGCACCAAAGCCTTTCTCGTACCGGTCATCTGTTTTGTCTATCTGCTGGTGTTGTCGCTGCAAAAAGACAAGACCGTAGAGGCCGTTGTGGTTGAATAATCCGTTCCCCCACCCCACAAGGATAATGACAATGACACAACTCAAAGACGAGCGCATTGTATTGACCCTCGATGCCGGGGGGACGAATTTTGTGTTCTCGGCGATGCAGGGAGAAAAAGAAGCGGCAACCCCCGTGCGGCTGCCGGCGTATCCGACCGACCTGGACAAAAGCCTGGGCTCAATGGTCTCCGGCTTCCAGCAGGTCATCGACCAGCTGCCTGCCCGTCCGGCAGCGATCAGCTTTGCCTTTCCCGGGCCGGCCGATTATCCCAACGGGATTATCGACAACATGGGCAACCTGCCCGCCTATCGAGGCGGCGTAGCCCTTGGCGCGTTTTTACAGAATCAGTTTGATATGCCGGTTTTTATCAACAATGACGGCGACCTGTTTGCCTACGGCGAGGCAATTGCAGGGTTTTTACCCAGCGTCAATCAGATGCTTCAGGCCGCCGGCTCGCCCAAACGGTTCAAAAATCTGTTCGGCATTACACTGGGTACCGGCTTCGGCGGCGGATTGGTCACCGACGGACGGCTGTATGTCGGCGATAACTCAAACGCCGGCGAAATTTGGATCACCCGCAACAAACACTATCCCAACTGCTTTGCTGAAGAAGGCGCCAGCATCCGAGCCGTGCGGCGGTCCTATGCCCGGATGGCCGGCATCGACCCCGCTGAAGCACCCGAGCCAAAAGAAATTTACGAAATCGGTTTAGGCAACAAGCCCGGCCACAAAGACGCAGCCCTGCACGCGTTTGCGGAAATGGGCGAGGTCATCGGCGATGCCCTGGCCAATGCCATCACGCTGCTGGACGGCCTTATCGTGATCGGAGGCGGCCTGTCGGCGGCCTATCCGATGTTTATCGACGCCGTACTGGCTGAAATGAACGGCACCATTGAAAGCTGCACCGGACAAAAACTGCCCCGCATCGTGCAAAAGTGCTTTGATCTGGAAAATCCGGAGCAAAGACAGCAATTTATTACCGGCCAAGTAAAATCGATCCAAGTCCCCGGAACCCAAACCACCCTTCTTTACGACGCCCTCAAACGCGTCGGCATTGGTCGGTCGGTTCTGGAAACCAGTCGAGCCGTATCGGTGGGCGCATACGCCCATGCGGTCAGTCAACTGGATCAACAGAAATAAACGGACAAATCAAAGAGATGAACGGTCTGGAAGGGCGAACCGCTGAGTTCGCTTTTTTTTGCGCTCTTCCAAAACGCCTGCTGGCCAAATACCCTCGCTTCCACACCCCCTGCCCTAAAAACTAAAAACGATAAACTGCTCTACTTGATCACCCGCCTCGGCTAAGATGCAGCAGTTTTAGATGATGCATCTGGTTGTTTTTCTCGATCAGTTCACACGCCGCGGCGGCCTGTGCGAAAATCAACTCAAACAACGGCAGATTAGC
>JAAYQH010000350.1 GCA_012519365.1 Planctomycetota bacterium
CCGCCGTCCCGCCCCTAAAAAAATAACAATAACGCCGCCGTATGGCAGGGGACATACGCCCCCCCAAGACGGTAAGACAAGCGTTTTCTATCTTTTTAGGGGCGGGATACAGAACTCGGCTTACAGACCCACTCTTTTTTTATAGATCCTTGACATGGATAGTTAACGAGCGACGATAGACGAACGCAAATAGTGCTGTGGTTTTGAAGGGAGGCTGACAATGACGTTTTCGGCGGTGGTGGTCTGTGCGGCGGCAAGTGTGCTCATTGGGACAAATACCGACGCGATTGATCGCAAGGCACTCGTTACCCGGCACGATGTCAAATTGACCGCCGCCGATCCGCTCTCGCCGTTGTCGGTCGGAAATGGCCGATTTGCCTTCAACGCCGATGTGACCGGCCTGCAAACGTTTCCCGCCCACTATGCCAACACCATTCCCCTGACGACGATGGCCGAGTGGGGATGGAATCTCTTTGAGAACACCGAAGGCTATACGCTGGCCGATACCTTTGTCAAGGTCGATACCTACGGCCGAGAGGTGCAGTACAACATCATCAGCTCCTCTCCCGCGGCACAGTACCTGCGGGCCAATCCGCATCAGACCCATCTGGGACAGATCGGCTTTGTGCTGACCGACCAAAACGGTCGGCAACTGACGGTTGACGATCTGTCCGGGACCGACCAGACACTGCACTTGTGGGAAGGGCAACTTGTCAGTCGCTTCGTGGCTGATGGCCAACCTGTCCAGGTACAGACTGTCGCCCATCCGGAATTCGACGGCATCGCCGTCTCGGTGGATAGCCCGCTGCTGCGGGATGGACGCGCCAAAATCTCGTTGCGGTTTGCCTATCCCTCGGCCACCTGGGGCAACGACCCGGCCGACTGGACCAAGCCAACCCGGCATCAAACACAAACACTCCGTGAGGACGAAACGACCGCCCTCATTCGGCGCCAGCTGGATAGCCTGAGCTATTATTGCCGCGTTGGACACAACGGCAAACTGCTCAAGACCGACCGGCACGAATATCTGCTGTTTGGACCGACTGAGTGGGGGCCATTAACCTTTTCGGTTATTTTTTCGCAGACGCCCATCGATCAGCCGGCCGAGTTGTTTGAGCAGATTCGCCAAAAGGCCGCCGCCTTCTGGCAGGGCTTCTGGACCTCCGGCGGGGCGATTGACCTGTCCGAAAGCAGCGACCCGCGGTGGTATGAACTGGAGAGGCGGATCGTATTGTCGCAATATCTGATGGGGGTTCAATCCGCCCAGCAGTACCCCCCGGCTGAGACCGGACTGACCTGTACCAGTTGGTTCGGCAAGTTCCATCTGGAGATGCACTGGTGGCACGGCGTACACTGGATGCTCTGGGGGCGCAGCGCCTCCTTTGAGCGGTCGCTGGCGTGGTACAAAGAGATAATGCCGGTCGCTCGACAGATTGCCCAGCGGCAGGGCTATGCCGGCGTACGATGGCCCAAAATGGTCGGGCCGGACGGACACGATTCTCCCTCGGGCATCGGCCCGCTGCTGATCTGGCAGCAGCCGCATCCAATCTATTATGCCGAAATGCTCTATCGCGAAAACCCTACCGCCGAAACGTTGGACCACTACAAGGACCTTGTATTCGAGACGGCGGCGTTTATGGCCGATTTTGCCCATTGGGACGAGATGAGCGAAAGTTTCGTATTGGGCCCGCCCCTGATTTCCGCACGGGAATTTGAACCTAAACGCTATGCCGAGACCAAAAACCCCGCCTTTGAATTGGCCTATTGGCATTGGGCGCTGCGCACGGCCTGCCAGTGGCGCCAGCGACTGGGACTGGAACCGGCTGCAATGTGGGAACGAATCGCGGCCAATTTGGCCTTGCTGCCCATACGCGATGGCGTCTATGTCGAGCAGGAGTACCCGCCGGTAGCCGACGGCGGCCATCCCTGTATGCTGGCGGCATGGGGGCTGTTGCCCAAGTCCCAAATGGTTGAAGAGGCCGTGATGACGCGAACCGTTGAGCACGTGCTGCGCCACTGGGACTGGCGCGACACATGGGGCTGGGACTATCCGATGATCGCAATGACCGCCGCTCGGGTCGGCAAACCGGAATGGGCGATAGAGGCCTTGCTGCTGGAGGTACAGAAAAATCGCTACCTGCCCAACGGTCACAACTGGCAGCGGGAAGGCCTGCCGGTGTATATGCCCGGCAACGGCTGACTGCTGACGGCAGTGGCAATGATGGCCGCCGGCTGGGACGACGCCCCGCAACGCACCGCACCGGGATTTCCGGACAATGGCAAGTGGGTCGTCAAGTGGGAAGGCCTCAGAAAAATGCCATAGGCAGAAAAATGCCTTACGCGAGAAAACGCCGGACAAAGCCCGATAAAGAGACCAAGACAACCTAACCTGGAGCGCACAGCGGTGCCGTGCCGTTTTCCATTGCCCACACTCAAACGAATGGGGTGGTTATTTTTTTAGGGGTGTTCTTTGATTTTACCATCGTAAAATCGCTTCATTGTGCCTACAATAACGGTTCGTCTGTGCTCGTATGAACAACCCATTCAAACAGAAAGATGACAACGATGAAAAATCGAATCATTGACATTCAGGTTGCTGCACGGCAAGCAGAGCCGACGACGGTCAAGGCGGATCTGCTTGCGGTCGGTGTGTTCGAGGATGGACCGTGCTGCCAGGCCTCGCAGGCGGTCAACACACAACTGGGTGATCCGCTTGGCTCCCTCAAACAACTGGGCGACTTTGAGGGTAAAGTTCAAACCTCGGCGATGGTCTATGCCGATGGCAAAGTGGCCGCGGTCCGCGTGCTGTTTGTCGGTCTTGGGCCGCGTGAAAAGTGCGACCCGCAGACGTTGTTCAAGGCCGCGGCACTGGCCGCCTCAAAGGCCGTTGATCTGAAGGCCAAAACTCTCGGCCTGCTGCTCTATTGCGGCCAAGGGGACAAGGATGCGACACCGGGGCTGGAGCAGGCCGGCCAGGTCATGGCCGAAGGGGTCTTCTTTGGGGCATATCGCTATGATGAATACCTCGAACAAGCCGCCGAAAAGCGGCCGGCAAAACTCACTGCCACCCTCCTGACCGCACAGGAAAAGACCGCCGCGGCCCTGAAAAAAGGCGTTGCCGTCGGGGCGATTACCGGCGCAGCCCAAAATTACGCTCGCACCCTTACCAATCGACCGGCCAACATGATTACGCCGGCTTCGCTGGCTGCTGAAGCCCGGAAACTGGCCGCGTCGGTTCCTTCGCTGCAATGCAGCGTGCTGGAACCAACGCAGCTTAAGACCCAAAAAATGGGTGGCATTTTGGCGGTCGGCCAAGGTTCGGCCAATACGCCGCGGCTGATTGTGTTGCGCTGCAAACCCGCCGGAGCATCACCCAAGACGCCCGCCATCGGCCTGGTCGGCAAGGCCATTACCTTCGATTCCGGCGGCATCTCACTCAAGCCGGGCCAGGGAATGCAGGACATGAAATTCGACAAGTCCGGCGGCATCGCCGTGCTGGCGGCCATGTGGGCCATTGCGAATCTCAAGCCGAAAGTGCCGGTTATCGGCTTGATTCCCGCGGCGGAAAATATGCCTGGCGGCACGAGTTATCGCCCCGGCGACATCATCACCACCTACAGCGGCAAGACGGTTGAAATCCAGAACACCGATGCCGAGGGTCGGTTGATTTTGTGTGATGCACTCGCCTATGCCCGGCGGCTCGGCTGCCAAACGATTGTGGACATTGCCACGTTGACCGGGGCGTGTGCCGTTGCCCTTGGGCGAAAACGTGCCGGCCTGATGGGTAACGACCAGACCCTGATCGATCGCCTCAAGACAGCCTCCGCCCAGACGGGAGAACGACTGTGGCACCTGCCTTGCGACGATGAGTTCGTCGAAGAGATGAAAAGTAAAATTGCCGATTTGAAGAACGTTGGCGACAAGTGGGGCGGGGCGTGTACCGCCGCGGCGTTTTTGAGCCAATTCGCACAAGGAGCCAAATGGGCACATATCGACATCGCCGGTGTCGGTGTCTGGGGGGCAGACGAAAAGGACGCCCCCGGTTCAATCGGCTTTGGCGTCCGCTTGTTGACGGCATTTGTCGCCGCATCGACCCAAAAACCTTAATTTTAAGTCTTGCTATGTCCGCTTTTTTAAGAAAAGTATTGATAGACAGGTGAAAAATTCGTAATATATCGCAAATAATTCGTTTTTATGGTTTTTATGGCGAGATTTTGCGATGAATACGGACAAACCCGAAATTATGACCGTAGCCGAAGTGGCTGAGTTTTTGCGGGTGTCGGAGCGAACCGTTTATGACTGGGCTGTCAGCGGGACCATTCCCTGCGGAAAACTCGGGACAACGTGGCGGTTTAAGCGTTCGGAGGTGCAAAAGTGGGTCGATGACAACCTTTCAGGCTCTCGAAAGCCAATCTCATTTACACCGATTTCAATCGCCGATATTCTTTCCCCTCAACATGTCCTTATTATTTCAGAGACCCAAAAAGACGCCGCCTTGTTGCGAACCATCGACCACTTGGCGAAAACCGGGGCAATTGACGATAAGCAGGCGGTCCAGGAAGGTATTTTTCAGCGTGAGCGACTGATGTCCACCGGTATCGGCCTGGGCGTCGGCATTCCCCATATTCGCCAAAAAGGCATTGATGATCTGATGATGGCCGTGACGCTGAGCACAGAAGGCATTGTGGATTATGAAACATTGGATAATGTTCCTGTCCGGCTCATTTTTATGATTTTGGCCGGTCAGCATCAGCACACGCTTCATATCAAAACTATGGCCGCGATCAGCAGTCGCATTCGCAATCCCGTTTTGCGGGAAATGCTGCTCCAGGCCGATAATCCGGAAACACTCTATCAGTTACTAACTTAAACTGACCGATTTACGTTTTTATGCCGATGAAAAGCATTAAACAAAAACCCCCTCTTATGCCGATAAGTGTTTTGATAAGAAATACTTATATGCTCGGAGGCTGTATGATTACTATCGGCCAAATTCCCAAAAAACTGCAACATTTTTTCCGGCCCGTTAAAAAACAGGTTTCCGGACATGTGTATGACTATTTCTGGTCTTTTGTGCTGGCCATGGGCGTCAGCCGCGGCAGCACCATCGACCGGCTGGTCAAACTGCTGCGGAACAGCCCCCACCGCACCAATCACGGCGAATTCCTCTGGCGCAGTAACTGGGGCGAGCCGGCGGTCCTGCAGCAGATTGCCCTGGACCTGCTGCGCAGCCTGTTCCATAAGAAAGACCATACTCTTTTCTTCATCATCGATGGCACCCAAACCCTCAAACGTGCGAAAAAGATGGATGCCGTCAGAAAATTGTTCCACCATGCTGCCGGCAAATACAGCACCGGCCATACCATTGTCAAGGTCTGCCTGTATTATCGCGGCGTGACGATCCCGTGGGCATCCCTGCTGTATGTCAAGAAAGAGCATGCTGCCCCGCTGGGCATCGACTTCTGCAAACTGACTCAACTGGCCGGCCAGGTCATCCGGCAGGCGATCCTGCCGGACCACTTCAAGGTCACGGCCTTGTTTGATGCGTTCTATCTGTGCCCCGACGTGGTGAATGCCTGTAAAGAACGAAAATGGCATTATATCAGCGTAGGGGCTCCGAATCGCTGTTTTCAGGTCCAATCCCAGTCCTACAAGTTGGGCAAATACGGCCGAAATGTCCTGAACAACAGCGGCACCTGGTGTGATATCGACGGCTTGCGAAAAACCACGACGTACCGGCTGGCCCAGCGTATCGGCCGGTTGAATAAATTGGGCGAGGTTAAAATCGTTTTCTCCCGTCGTAAAGGGGATAAAAAACACATTGCACTGGTAAAGGATGATGTGCGGACATCGATGGAAAAAATCGTCGCCGCCTATCTGAAACGCTGGGCGATTGAGATGTTGATCAAGGACGAGAAACAGCATTTGGGGCTGGGCGATTACCGCGTTCTGCGGTACCGGGCTGGAGTTAGACACCTGCACCTGGTGGACTGCGTCTATGCCTGCCTGACCCACCTGGGCGTACAGGCCCAGCGTGAACAAGGCCACACAAAGAAGATTAGAGTGCTGCGACTGGAGCCGATCAGCCAACTCAAAGCGTCGTTGCGCCAGAGGGTCTGGCAGGAGAATATCAAAGAGGTTATCAAGTACAGCCATGAAAAACCTGTTATCCGCCGCTTGGAAAAACTCCTTGCGGCCTAAAATCGGTCAGTTTGATCTAGTAAGGTTTACTTGAGTTTAGGATTTAGTGCTTCAAATTCAGAATTTTCAGTCAAAGGATAAATGATGTGTTTGGCGGTTCCTGCACGAATTGTTGAAAAAGACGGCGATAAGGCCACAGCCGATGCGATGGGCAACCGGTGGGAGATCCGCATTACGCTGACGCCGGAGGTGGAGGTAGGGGATATTGTTTTGATTCACGCCGGGTATGCCATCGCCAAAGTTGATGAGGAGCAGGCGACCAAGACCTGGGAGTTGTTCGAGCAGATCGCCGAGATGGAGTCCGAGCGGCAGCAGGCCGAAGAGAAAGATAAAGGGTAAAAAAGAAAAGATAAAATTATCGAAACCGAAA
>JAAYQH010000351.1 GCA_012519365.1 Planctomycetota bacterium
CGGATATATCCGCCATAAATTGCGGATCATCTGCAGCAATCTCGGCCAGTATCGTCTTAATCCACTCGAGAATTGCCTCGGCCGTTTGGCTCGGCAGCGTTCGGATGTCAATTTCGATTTCACAGTAGTCCGGCACGATATTTGTTCCCGTCCCACCGACAATACGGTTGATACTCAGCGAACAGCCGCCCAGCAAGGGATGCGGCGTATGCGGGATAGTCGCCTCTTTGAGCCGATTGAGTACTGCATTGATTTTCAATATTTCGTTGATACCCAAATGCGGCATAGAGCCGTGCGCCGTGCGGCCGTGTGTGGCAATCTTCAGCCATAAAATGCCGCGATGTGCCCGCAAAATCTGCAAATCGGTCGGCTCAGGGATCAGCACCCCCACCGGCTTTTCAAAACGCCTGTGGTATTGCTGAATAAACCGCTTTGCGCCGCAACTGTCGGTCTCCTCGCCGGCGGTGGCAGCAAAGAGGATATCGCCGCCCAGCCGATCGGGATGTTGAGCGATTTCGACCAGCGCTGTCGCAACCGCGACGATGCCGCCGAGCATATCGGTGGTGCCGCGGCCATAGACTCGGCCATCTCGCAGCATCGCCTCAAAAGGCGATGTGGACCAGTTTTCCGCCGACGCCGGTACCACATCGAGGTGGGCCGCCACCAGCAGCGTCGGACGATTTGGTTTGTCCGGACCTTTTAGATGTACCCACAAATTGGCTCGTTTGCTATCCCAAATGTCAATTTCTGCCGACAGTCCATGCTGAGAAAAAAAATCCTTCAAGACACAGGCCGCCTGTCGTTCGCCGTTGGCCGGTGTTGGCGCAGCGGCTACCAGTTGTTTTATCAGGGTAATCATAGCAGACATCATACCAATCCAGTCTCAAAAGAAAAGTCAAACCGTCGCGGCAAAACATGTTTTTTTGGATTTTTGTTGCAGATAGCCCCATTTGCCCCCATAATTGAAGTTTTGAAGACCATGTGTTGAATTAAAAAGTGAAAAGGGACGGCCAATGGGACCGATATTGAATGGTTTATTAAACCTTCAACGGGTGGAAAATCGGCTTCGGGCGGCGAAGACCAAACTGGCACGCTGTCGAAGAAGTCTGCTTTTTCAGGAAAATCAACTCCGCGCTCTGCAAAATGGGCTGGAGGCCAAACAGGAAGAAGTCAAGATGGCCAAAATCCAAGTGGACCGTCTTGAATTGGAATTAAAAATTCGCGATGAGCAAATCGCCAAACTCCGAACCGCCCTCAATCTGGCTCGCACGAACAAAGAGTACTCCTCTATTCTGACGGAATTAAACACCGCCAAAGCCGATGATTCCAAGTTGGAAAGTCAAGTTCTGGAACTGATGAAAAACATCGAAACGGATCAGGCGGCATGTCGTGAAATTCAACAGCAGATTGAAGAGCAAAAAGCCAAGGTCGAACAGGTGCGACGGGACGTGGATGCCAAGGCCATCGAACTTGAAAAGGAGATTGAAGAAATACAACGGGAATGGGACGCCGCCGCTTCGAAAGTTCCCCCTGCGGCGCTGCATATCTTTGAGCGAGTGGCCGAAAGTTACGACGGCGAGGCCATGGCAATGGTCGAGCAAGTGGATGAAAACTCAGTGTCCTTTACCTGCGGCGGCTGCTTTATGGGGGTTCCTGCTGAAGTGGTCAATATTTTGTCCGGCAAAGATGAGATTATTCGCTGCAGCAATTGCACGCGGATTTTGTATTTGAAAAATCACGACTTGTGAGCACTCAGAAAGTTATTATTCATACCGACGGAGGCAGCCGAGGCAATCCGGGGCCCGGGGCGGCCGGCTATACCATCGACGACGCCGGCGGCAGGCGACTGGCTGCGTGCGGCTTTTTCCTGGGTAAGGTGACCAATAATTACGCCGAGTACACCGCCGTCGGCAAGGCTCTGCGACACGCCCAACGTATCGGCGCCCGCCACGTGGAACTTTACAGCGACAGCAATCTGCTCGTTCAACAAATCAACGGCCATTACAAAGTCAAAAGCGACGCCATCCGCCCGCTCTACCAGCGGTGTATGGAAATTCTTAACAGTTTTGAGTCGTGGCGAATTATTCATGTGCCGCGGGAGCAAAACACCGAAGCAGACAAATTGGCCAATTTGGCGATGGACGCCCAACATGACATTGATCAGACGCCTGGCGCACTATCCGGCAAAACCGTTCGGCTGGGTATCCTGCTCAGCGGCAGCGGTCGAACGATGCTTAATCTTCACCACGAAATCGCAGCCGGCCGGCTCAATGCCAAAATCGTGCGGGTTATCAGTTCACGCTCAACCGTTGTCGGTGTCCAGCGGGCGCGGGAGATCGGGCTTGAACCGGTGGTGATCCGCCGAAAGGATTTTGCCGACGTGGAAAGTTTTAGTACCAAACTGGCCCAAGAGTTGGACACGGCCGGCGTCGATTTGGTTGTACAGGCCGGCTGGCTGTGTTTGTGGCACATCCCGCCGCATTTCGAAAACCGTGTGATGAACATCCACCCGGCCCTGCTGCCGGCATTCGGCGGGCAAGGGATGTGGGGGCATCATGTTCACGAGGCGGTACTCAAGACTGGCTGCAAAATCAGCGGTTGTACGGTGCATTTTTGCACCAACGAATACGACGCCGGACCAATCATCATTCAACGGGCCTGCGAAGTTTGCGACGATGACACCCCCGATACGTTGGCCGACCGGGTCTTTGAACAGGAATGTATCGCCTACCCCCAGGCAATCGCCTTATTTGCCCAAGGCCGCCTCAAAGTCCAGGGCAACATTGTCAAACGCCTGCTATAAGAGGAGCTCGCTGCCTGTTGCCGCTCTCGGGACGCCGTTTAAAAAACGCAATGGTTGACGGTTAGGGGGCAGATTGCAGTTGGCTTTGACGTTCTTCTTTGGGCCGGGTTTTCCAGCGGCGGTGGAGCCACCAGTATTGGGTTGGATCTTGTCGGATAAAGTCTTCAATGGCCTTGGTGTATTGCTGGGTGATCCAGCCCAGCGGCTCCGGTTTGTCGGCCCATTCTTCCGGCATAATCAGTCGGGTGCATTCGAGTTCAAAAAAGAAGCGATCACCCACGCGGCGGCTGCATCCGATGCCGATCGGCAGGTTGTAATGGATGGCCAACAAACCGATGCTCTTGTAGGTACTGGCTTTGCGGCCGAAGAAATCCACAAACACCCCCTTTCGCCCTGCGTCCTGATCGGCGATAAAACCCAGCGTCGCTCCTTCGGAAAAGATTTGCTCGATCTGCTCGGTGGCGCCTTTTTTGTCAAGAATTTTCTGTCCCTTGCGTTGGCGAATTCCATACAAATAACGATTGATGTAGGGATTGTCCAGAGGCCGAGCGACACTGTAGATGTTAAAGCCAAACAGTCCCATCATATAGCCGATGATCTCGAAATTGCCGTATTGAGCCGTCAAGAGAATCAGTCCTCGTCGTTCCTGCATCAGCCATTTAATCCGTTCAATATTGCGCGGCGCACAATATTCCCGCCAGTTGTCTTTTCGGACAATCCGAGGCGTAAAAAAGATGTCGATCGCCAGCATCGCAATCTGCTGAAATGACCGCCGCCCGACCCGCTCGATCCAGGCGGGGTCTTTATCGGGAAAACTGGCGCGCAGATTCTCCAGTGCCCGCTGACGGCCGCGATGGTAATACCGCCACATCAAACTGCCCAGCAGGCAGCCTGTCTTGAGGTTCCATTGCACCGGAAACAGCCACATTATGAACAGCGCGACCCGCATTGCAGCATAGCCAAGCCAATCCAGAACGGCATTGCGTTGTTTTTTCTTTTTTTTAGGTTTTTGAAACATGGGCACCATCGTTGTGCATTCTATAAAACTATAATAAGAAAAAGGTCATTGCAAAATCGCAATATTATGTCGATTTATCGCATCCTGTCAAGTCTGGCGTTGACAGGCAAATCCGGTAACCGGTATAATTTGCATCTGTTAAAAACCGGCGTTGCCAATCGCGACTACAACAGAATTAAGCAATTTTCGCTATATTCTATTCGATTAAAGAACAAGGAACGTTTTATGGACTATAACCCTTCCGAAGATGATGCAAGGCAAGAGGTACCGACTTATCACAGGCCGACTTATGAGCCGCCTCAAAGACGCGCCAAATTCAGTTTATGGCGGATTTTCTCATCAGTACTTCTTGTTTTGTCGATTTTGGCCAATCTTTTTCTGATTCTGGTAGTCCTTGCGATGGCAACTATGATTTCGCCGGCATCGATGGGCGATGCGCTAATCGAATCCACGCTGGTTGAGGGTAATCGACATGAAAAAATCGCTACCATTCACATCGACGGCATCATCGACGGCCGGACGAGCGACTGGGTCCAAAAACAGCTTGAAACCGCCGAAAAGGACCCATTGATCCAGGGCCTGATCGTTTGCATCAACAGCCCCGGCGGCAGCGTCTCGGCCAGTGACCAGATCCATTACGCCATCCACCGATACAAAGAACGCACCGGCAACCCCGTCCTCGCATTTATGCAATCGATGGCCGCATCGGGAGGATATTATTCCGCGGTGGCCTGCGACACCCTGATGGCCGAGCCGACCGCTATTACCGGCTCTATTGGGGTCATTATGAACCATCTGGTTATCAAGGATATGCTGGAAGAGAAACTGGGTGTCAAACCTGTTGTCATTAAAAGCGGCCGACGAAAAGACTGGCCCAGTCTGTTCAGCGAAACAACCGACGAACAGCGGCAATATCTTGACGAGCGGATCATCCAACCGGCCTATCAGCGATTTGTGCAGTTGGTTTCTGAAGGCCGACGCGAAAAACTCACGGAGACAGAGGTTCGTGAGCTGGCTGACGGCAGTATCTTTACTGCACCCGACGCCCTGAGCAATAACTTAATCGACGACATTGGGTATTTTGAACAAGCCATTAGCAAACTCAGTGAAAGGATTGGGCTGGCAAAACCAACGGTTGTCGAATACCGTGAAAAATTTTCCATGTGGAATCTGCTTGGCGCACAATCAAACCCTTCCGGCAACATCCGCACCGATGTGCTTGAGAAACTGCTCATCCCTCAGGTAATGTATCTCTGGGACGGGCGGCCATGATCCACAGGCAAGAAGCCGCTTATTTTTGGCCGTAATAGGCGTTTTTGCCGTGCTTTCGCAGATAGTGTTTGTCCAGAAGTATCTGTGAAATGGACGGCTGCCCGGGATTCAGCAATAAGGCCCCTTGAGCCATCTGGGCAACTTCTTCCAGCACCACGGCATTCATTACTGCTGAAGCGGCATCTTTCCCCCACGTAAACGGCCCATGATTGGCAACCAGCACCGCCGGAACCTGCATCGGGTCGGTCTGCTCAAAACGCCGAACAATCACCTTGCCGGTGTTTAATTCATAATCGGCTTGAATTTCGGCCTCCGTCATAACATCGGTTACGGGAACAGCACCGTAAAAGTGGTCGGCATGGGTCGTGCCCAAACAGGGGATTTCTCGGCACGCCTGCGCCCACATTGTTGCGTACCGTGAATGGGTATGGCAAATCCCCCCTACTTCCGGCCAGCGGCGATACAGCTCAAGATGCGTCGGCGTATGGGAGGACGGACGCAGCTCGCCCTCGAGCACCTTGCCGTTCAGGTCCAGCAGCACAATTTTATCCGGCGTCAGGGCGTCGTATTCCACGCCGCTGGGCTTGATAGCCACCACACCATGGACCCGATCAATCGCGCTGACATTGCCCCACGTAAAGACCACCAACTTGTATTCAACCAAGGCCAAATTGGCCATGCACACGTGTTTTTTTAACGCTTCATGCATGGGCTTTTTCCTTGATATCGAGCAAGTCTTTCATCAAGCCGGATAAATCTTCCGTATGACCGGGGATGCCAAAGCTGTCGTGCAGCTTTTTGTACAGGGTGTAAAGCTGCTGATAGACCTTTTTGGCTTTGGCTTCGGGCTTATAGGTCTTGGGTTTTAGTCCGCACATCGCTTTCTGGGCGGCGGTAAAACTCTTGTACCGGCCTGCAGCAACCGCAGCGGCGATAGCCGATCCCAGCGCGCAGGTCTGTGCTGAACGGGACACCTTCATCTCACGACCGGTGACATCGGCGTAAATCTGCATCAGCATCGGGTTCTTCTCGGCAATCCCGCCGCAGTTAATGATTTGACGGATCTTGACGCCGTATTCTTCAAACCGGTTGATGATGGTCAGCGCCCCAAATGCGGTCGCCTCGATCAGGGCACGGTAAATTTCCTCCGGCCGCGTGTGCAGCGTCTGCCCGAGCAGCAAGCCTGTGAGCCGCTGATCGACCAAGATCGTTCGGTTGCCGTTGTTCCAGTCCAGCGCCAATAAACCCGACTGACCAGCTTGGAGTTTAGAGGCTTTTTTCGTCAGTTCCGCATGGGAGCCGGCCTCTTTGCCGCCCGGCTGAATTGTGTTGACAAACCAATTGAAAATATCGCCAACCGCAGACTGGCCCGCTTCCAATCCCCAAAAACCCGGCAAAACTGAACCATCTACTATGCCGCAAATACCGGGTATATCCGGTACATTGTCGGTATTCGGCCAAACTGCGATATCGCAGGTGCTTGTGCCGATAATTTTGACCAATGTGCCTTTGCCGACTCCGGCGCCAATGGCGCCCAGATGAGCATCGAATGCACCGGCTGCCACGGGAATCCCCTCGGGAAGGCCGAGCTTTTTAGCCCAAGCCGACGTCAAGCCTCCCACGGAGGTATCGACTGTATACGTCGTATCCGGCAGCGTGTCGCGTATTCGACCCAGACGCGGGTCCAAAGCCGTCAAGAATTCCTTGTCCGGATAGCCGCCCCACTGTTCATTAAACATTGCCTTATGGCCCGCAGCACACCGCCCCCGCATCAAGCGATCGGGATGGTCGGTTCCGGTCAGCACCGCCGGAATCCAATCGGCATGCTCTACCCACGTATAGGCGGCATCAAAGACCTTTTTGTCGATATTAAGACAATGCCAGATCTTGCTGAAAAACCATTCCGAGGAATAGCGGCCGCCGCACTTGGCCAGAAAATGCGGCCTGATTTCGGCCGCCAACTCGGTTATCTTCGCCGCTTCGGCATAACTGGTGTGGTCTTTCCATAGCCACACACAAGCGTTCAGGTTCTTCCTGAACGCCGGCTTCATGGCCAGCGGCACACCTTCGGCGTCCACCGGTATCGGTGTCGAGCCGGTGGTATCCACGCCGATGCCCACTACCTGATCAGGGGAAAAGGCCTTGTCCGTTTTCTTGGCTTGTTCGGTCGCCCCCCGGATCGTAACCTCCAGGCCCTTGAGATAGTCGGCTGGATTCTGACGTGCAACGTTGTGATCGGTCTTGTCCAGCAAAATACCTGCCTGGCCGCTGGGGTACTCAAAAACCGCCGTCCCTATTTCGCGTCCGTTTTGAGCGTTGACCACCAGACAGCGAACCGAGTTGGTTCCGTAATCCATTCCTATGATATAAGCCATTGTATCACCTCGCTATTATTTGCAAACATCGGCGTTTCTTAGATTATCCGCGGAAATACAGATACGCTGCCAGAATCGCCGCAACGACTGCAGCTGAGGCGATCACATCCCATTTGTTCCAGGATGACCGCGAGACCTTGCGATCCTCCTCACTCAACGTTCCGTATGTCAGACCGTTGATCTTTTCATAAGAAGGTTCTTCAGTCATATAGCTGACGACAACCATCACGCCGATAGAGATCAAAAAGATAATCAAACTGTAGTACTGAAAGTACATGTTATTTACGATCCAGAAGAATGATCCTTCCGGATACGAAAAATCAGGAATCAATTTTACAGGTGTATCTACTGCCAAACGGAACAGACCCAGCGCAAAACCAACAATCAAAGCCCACAGACATCCCTTGGCATTGAGCCGCTTGCTAAAGACCCCCAAAAAGAAGACCACAAAAATCGGCGGTGCCAGATACGATTGAATTCCCTGAAGGTAGTCATACAATCCCTTGCCGCCTTTGATTACGGGAATCCAGGCCAATCCAATCAGCACCATCACCACCGTTGCCACACGCCCTACCCAGACAATGCGCTGCTGTGTGGCTTGCGGACGCAACTTGGAATAAAAGTCAATTGTAAACAGTGCTGCAGAAGCATTAAAGGCGCCGGCCAGTGAACTCATCAGGGCCGCCAACAGACCGGCCACCACGATGCCGCGAACCCCCATCGGCAGCACTTCGGTTACCAACATAGGGAAAGCCTGTTGGGCGTTATCGCGCACCATCTGGCCATTCTCATCAAAAAAGGTCTGGGCCAATGTGGCATTTTGTCCGCTCTTGGCCAGAGCAAAAGCAATCATGCCCGGGATGATAAAAATAAACACCGGCAGCAGTTTCAGTGCTGCTGCACAAATGGAGCCGCGACGGGCGACCTGTTCGTTCGGCGCCGAGATTACACGCTGAACAATATATTGATCCGTACACCAATACCACAATCCGATAATCGGAGCGCAGAACAGCATCCCGATCCACGGATAGTTATCATTGAAGTACCACGCCATCCGCGTTTCTTCCTTGACCGGCGCCCAGGTCGATTCGAAACCATCGGGTACCAGCGTCTTCCACAGATTAAACATCTCCGACCCGCACCAGTGGCGAAGTTCACTCCAGCCGCCAAGGGCCTTGAGACCAAAATAGGTCACACAGGCCGAGCCGACTACAAGTATCACCGTCTGAATCGCTGAAGTATAAGCCACCGCACGCATCCCGCCCATCACGGTATAAATCCCCGTCAGCACGATCACCGCGATAGAGCCAATCCAGAAACTATCCAG
>JAAYQH010000352.1 GCA_012519365.1 Planctomycetota bacterium
ACCGGAAAGAAATCGGGCCTTTCATTTTGCGACGCGGATCGATAACGCGGAATGAGGGTGGCCTGTTTGTGTAATTATTCAATAAATGAACGCATCAAGCATAATGGAGACTGGTCGCATGAGATCACGAACACTCCGTAATTTTGCGAAAATCGCGGATGTCATTGAAGTTCCCGATCTGATTGAAGTGCAGCAGAAAGGCTATGAGCGTTTTCTGCAGGCCGATGTGGCGCCGGATCAGCGAGAAGACATAGGTCTGGAAGCGCTGTTTCGGGAGGTTTTTCCTATTGTCAGTTATGACAAGACGATCGAGTTGGAATATCTGGGCTATGAACTGGAAAAGCCGCGCTATACCATCGAACAATGCAAGGAATTGCGTTTGAGTTATGCCTATCCGCTGAAAGTGCGGTGTCGGCTGAAACGCAAAGATTCGCCGGATGTATCCGAACAGGGGATTTATCTGGGCGAAATTCCGGCCATGATCGGCGGCGGCGAGTTTATTATCAATGGGGCTGAGCGTGTCATCGTAAATCAGCTTCACCGCAGTCCTGGTGTGGATTTTGTGATTGACAGCAAGCACAGTGACCGGCTGCTGCATGGGGCGCGGATTATCCCTGAGCGGGGCAGTTGGATCGAGATGTCGGTGACCCGCAAGGACGTTCTGGTAATCCGAATCGACCAGTCCAGCAAGATTCCGGCCACGACCTTTTTGCGGGCGATGGACGAAAAATACGGCAAGACTGAGGACATTTTGCGGCTGTTTTACAAGACGCAAAATGTCAAAACCGCCAAACTGGAACCGCCAATGTGGGCAGTCGGGCAGATTGTCGATACCGAGACCGGCGAGATTCTTGTGGAATCCGGCGCGCAGATCGGTGATGCGATTACGGCGATCCAGGCCAGCAGTCTGGGATCGGTGGAAGTGATCACGCAGGTCAATGACCCGCTGATTCTGAATACGATTGCCGAGGATGGCTGCGAAACGCATGACGATGCGCTGCTGAAGATTTATGCGCGTTTGCGTCCGGGCAATCCGGCCAATATAGAAAAGGCCAAGCAACTTTTTGAGGAAAAATTTTACGATACCAATCGTTATCGGCTGGGTGCGGTTGGACGGTTCCGCCTGAATCGCAAGTTCGGTACCACCATTGATTTGAGCGAGATGCGGTTGTGTGCGGAGGATTTTTAGCAGACGATGCGGTATATTATCGGTCTGCGCAATGGCGAAGGGGAAATTGACGATATCGACCACTTGGGCAACCGTCGGGTGCGAACGATTGATGAGCTGGCTGCCGGCGAGGTCCGCAAAGGGTTGCTGAAATTGCGGCGTACCGTCCAGGAACGGATGAGTATGAAATCGCCGGAAGAGATTTCGCGCATTGCCGACCTGGTTAACAGCAAGAGCGTCTCCAGCAGCATTGAGTTTTTCTTTGGTCGGGGCGAGCTGAGTCAGGTGGTCGATCAGACCAATACGCTCAGTCAGCTGACCCATGAGCGGCGCCTTAGCGCATTGGGGCCGGGCGGTCTGAACCGCAAACGCGCCGGCTTTGAGGTGCGCGACGTTCACATCAGCCATTATGGCCGCGTTTGTCCGATTGAGACGCCGGAAGGAACGAACATCGGGTTGATTGTATCGTTGGCGATTTTCTCCAAAGTCGATGAGTACGGTTTTTTGATTACGCCGTATCGGAAGGTCAAAGACAAGCAGGTTACCGAAGAGATCGTCTATCTGCGGGCCGATGAGGAAATGAAGGCGATTTTCGCTCCGCCGAGCATGGTGGACCCCTCGACCAATCGGCTGCATGAGGGATTAGTGCTGGCACGGCAGGAAGGCGACCTGACCCAGGTGGACAGCAGTCTGGTAAATTTTGTGGACGTTTCACCGCGGCAGACGGTGGGTGTTTCGGCGGCGCTGATTCCATTTCTTGAGCATGACGACGCCAACCGTGCGTTGATGGGCTCCAACATGCAGCGTCAATCCGTTCCGCTGCTGCAGACTGAGCCGCCGCTGGTGGGCACGGGCATGGAAGTGGAAGTGGCCAGGTATTCGAGCATGGTTGTGCGGGCCCGACAGGCCGGCACGGTCACGGCGGTTGATGCCTCGCACATTGTCATTGATCAGACCGATGAGTATCTGCTTCGAAAATTTGAGGGGCTCAATGAACGAACGTGCTTGAATCAGAAACCCCTGGTGACGCTGGGCCAAAAGGTCGAGAAAGGGCAGATTATTGCCGATGGCGGCGGCACGAGCGACGGGGTACTGGCTCTGGGACGCAATGCGCTGGTGGCGTTTGTGCCGTTTGACGGGTACAACTTTGAGGATGCGATTTTGATCAGCGAACGGCTGGTTAAAGATGATGTGTTCACGAGTATTCATATTGATGAGTTCAGCATTGAGGTGCGCGAGACGAAACTGGGACGTGAAGAGTTTACGCGGGATATTCCCAACGTCAGCGAAAAGGCGCTGCGGAATCTGGATGAATACGGCATTGTACGGGAAGGGACACGTGTTGCGCCGGGGGATATCCTGGTCGGCAAGGTCTCGCCCAAGAGCAAGACGGAATTGACGCCGGAAGAAAAACTGCTGCACGCGATTTTCGGACGTGCCGGTGAAGACGTTAAAAACGATTCGCTTGAGGTGCCGCACGGCTATGAAGGCGTAGTGATTAAGACGCGTCATTTCCGGCGTCGGGCGGCGGAAACCGAAGAGCAGCGAAAAGCCCTCAAAGAGCAAATCAAACGCTGTGAACTCGAAATGACCGCCAAAGAGTGCGACGTGTTCAAGCGGATGATGGACGCGATTCATACGGAACTCCAGATCGAGGTGGTGGATCCGACCAGCCGTCAGAAAGTCGGGGCCAGCGATGATCTGGACGTGATTTACGAGCAGATTGAAAACTTTGATATCGAATGGGTCAAGCCTGCTGACAAACGCGGCGATGCGCAGAAGATTGTTGATCGCTACTGGCCCAAGTTTGTGGAACTGAAAGAACAGAAAAAACGCGAACTGGAACGGCTCAAACACGGCGATGAGCTGCCCAGCGGCGTTCTGGAAATGGTCAAGGTGTATATCGCGACCAAGCGCACGCTGTCGGTGGGTGACAAGATGGCTGGCCGACACGGAAACAAGGGTGTGATTGCCAAGATCATGCCGGTTGAGGATATGCCCTATCTTGAGGACGGCACGCCGATTGATGTGTGTCTGAATCCGCTGGGTGTTCCCAGCCGTATGAATGTCGGGCAGATCCTCGAGACGCTGTTGGGCTGGTCGGCCAAGGTACTGGGTTTTAGGGCGATTACGCCGGTCTTTGCCGGTGCGACCGAAGAAGACATTGCCGCGGCCATTGAAGAGGCCAACGCGCATGTTCGAGATCGCCTTAAGGAGATTGAAGCGAGCAAGGCCGTGCCGCCGGCAGACGAGATTTTCGCGCAGATGCCCCCGTTGATGAAGATGCCGCTGTATGATGGACGAACGGGCGAGCCGTTTACGCAGGAAGTGACCGTGGGGTATATGTATCTTCTGAAACTGCACCATCTGGTCGATGACAAGATTCACGCCCGCTCAACCGGGCCGTACAGTCTGATTACTCAACAACCGTTGGGCGGCAAGGCGCGAACGGGCGGTCAGCGATTTGGTGAAATGGAAGTGTGGGCGCTGGAGGCGTACGGTGCGGCCTACACCCTGCAGGAACTGCTGACGGTCAAGAGCGATGACATCGAAGGTCGCACCAAGATTTATGAATCGATGGTCAAGGGCACCAATACCCTTGAGGCGGGTACGCCGATTTCGTTTGATGTGCTGTGCAATGAAATCCGCGGGCTGGGGCTGAACATCCAGCTTGAAAAGAAACGGGTCGGCGTTACGCCGTTGTAAGAGTTAAGCATTCGGAATTGAAATTCTGAATGAAGAGTGGACGTTAAATCGGAGTAGAACCTTATGGTAGAGTCGATTTACGATCGCATAAATGACTATAGGTCGGTTAAGATCAGTCTGGCCAGCCCGAATGACATTCGCAGTTGGTCCTACGGCGAGGTGCGAAAGCCCGAGACCATCAACTACCGGACGTATCGCCCGGAAAAGGACGGTCTGTTCTGTGAGCGTATTTTCGGCCCCGAACGGGACTGGGAGTGTGCTTGCGGCAAGTACAAGGGGACCAAATTCAAAGGGATTATCTGCGATCGCTGCGGCGTGAAAGTGACCCACAGCCGGGTACGCCGCAAACGCATGGGCCATATCAACCTGGCCGCACCGGTGGTGCATATCTGGTTTTTCAAGGCGCTGCCCAGTCGGCTCAGTACGCTGCTGGGGATGAAAACCAGCGACATCGAAAAGATTGTCTATTTCCAGGATTATGTGGTTACCGATGCCGGCCAAAGTCCGCTTAAGCCGAGGCAGCTTTTGACGGAAGAGGAATATCGCGACGCGGTCAGCAAATACGGCAACAGTTTTCGCGCGGCGATGGGCGCCGAGGCGATTAAAGAATTGCTGCAGAAGCTGGATTTGGAAACACTGAGCGTGGAACTGCGCCAGGCGATTAACGAAACATCCAGCAAGCAGAAGATCAAAGACCTGACCAAGCGGCTTAAACTGGTCAATGCCATCAAGCAGAGCGACAACAAGCCGGAATGGATGATTATGGATGTGTGTCCGGTGATTCCGCCGGATTTGCGTCCGTTGGTCATGCTCGAAAGCGGCAACTTTGCCACCAGTGACCTGAACGATTTGTACCGCCGCATCATCAATCGCAACAACCGGCTAAAGAAGCTGATTGATCTGAATGCGCCGGATGTGATTATTCGCAACGAAAAGCGCATGCTTCAGCAGGCGGTCGATTCGCTGCTGGACAACGGCCGTTGTCGTCGGCCGGTGCTGGGCAGCAACAATCGCCCGCTCAAGAGCCTGACCGATATGATCAAAGGCAAGCAGGGGCGTTTCCGCGAAAACCTGCTGGGTAAACGCGTGGACTATTCGGCGCGTTCGGTGATTGTCGTCGGCCCGCATCTGAAGCTCAATCAGTGCGGTCTGCCCAAGCGGATTGCACTGGAACTGTACCAGCCGTTTATTATCCGCAAACTCAAAGAGCGCGGGCTGGCCGATACCATCAAGAGCGCCAAACGGATGCTTGAGCGGCGGGAAGAGCATGTCTGGGATATTCTTGAGGAAGTGATTC
>JAAYQH010000353.1 GCA_012519365.1 Planctomycetota bacterium
ATGATCTTCTAAGAAGGTTGATGGTCTCACCGCAGTTGGTGTTGAAAATGGGGACACAACAATGCACCTGAAAGTGATAATGATTCTGGTCGGCGGCGTTTTGTTTTTGGTCTCGACAGCCGGTTATATCTACGCCAAACTGAGGCTTCGGCCCGATAAACGGTCCGACCTGGATGCGTATTATTATGAATTCGAGGATCAACACCCTGATCTGGCCCGCTATAACAGATGGTGCCGCATTACATGGGGCGGCATCATTGCGGCAATGCTGCTGTTGTTTCTTTCACTGGTACTGTAAACCTCGTTGGTTATTTTTCTCCGGCCAATACTTCAACGATATTGAAGGCATGGTCTTTGATGCGCCGATAGGCATTGAGCATATCGGTATAGATCAGGCTTTTCAGTGGGGTTGCCTTTCCTTCACCCACACGGGCCAGATGTCTGCTCCGACATTCTTTCATCAGTCTGGTAATGGCGGCAGCTCGCGATGTAGCATCTCTCAAAAAGTCACCGTCTTCGGCTTCCACCGCACGGTCTACGTCGTGGATGTAATCGGAGACCTTGTCATGTAACTGCAAAATTTCCTGCAAGGCTTCAGGGCTGAGAACCTGATTCGTATCCCGCATTTTCAGGCGAAGTTTCAGGATGGTGACAATATAATCGCTGATCGATTCGAATTCATCGGATAAACGAAGCTGTTCGCGCGCCGTTTTCATGGTGTCACGTGAAATATTACCGGCCATAATTTGGCCGATAAATTCCACAATCTCTTTTTGAACAACATCCAGGTCATTTTCCGCCTGAAAAATCAGCTCAATTTTGTCCGTATCCAGATTGCCTGTGGCAAATACCTCTCGCAGCATATCAAGCATTTGAGAGACCCGCCGTCCCATCTTGATCACTTCTTTTCCGGATTGCTCCAGCGCAAGGTTGGGCGTATCAAAAAGCCGAACATCCAGATAGGTCAGGCGCGGCGCGGATGGTTTCTTTTGTTCCGGCACAAACCAATTTAGAAAACGAGCCACATAATGGATAAAAGGCAGGAACAGCAGCGTATTGATAATGTTGAATGCAGAGTGCGTAACCGCTATAGCCGTCATGACGTACGGATAAGTTACCCCTGTGTCGGTATAAACTGCTACGTCTGGCGGTTGTGTATTCGGAAAGATATCGAGAAACCACAGCATGGTTTGGGTGTACCAAGGGAAAATGGCGGTAATCCACAAGGCCCCAAAGACGTTAAACATAATATGCGCATACGCCGCACGGCGGGCATTAGGCGAGGTGCCCAGAGACGCCAGAAAAGCCGTGACCGTTGTACCGATGTTCTCCCCCAACACGAGGGCGGCGGCGGTAGGATAACTAATCGCTCCGCTGTACGCCAGCGTCATCGTAATTGCCAAAGTTGCTGATGAGGATTGAATGAGGGCGGTCGACATCGCCCCGATTAGGCAGCAACGCAGCACTCCAAAATACGTAGTAGGCTCAATCTGATGAAACAGGTTAACAAAACCCTGCATATCCCTAAGGGGTAAGAAACCGGTTTTCATCAATTCCAGTCCGTAAAAGACCATTCCCAGCCCCAATACAAACATTGCCGTAAAACGCACACGGTCATATTTGATAAACAAATAGATCAGTGCCGCTATGCCCATCAGCGGCAGGCCATACTTATCTACGCTCATCGACACTATCCAGCCGGTAATTGTCGTACCGATATTGGCTCCTGTAATTACCCCAATCGCCTGTACCAAGGTCATTACGCCGGCGTTGACCATTCCGACCACCATTACCGTCGTTACCGAGCTGGACTGAATCAGACAGGTAACTGCCGTGCCGACGCCACAAGCAAGCAGCCGATTATTGGTGACCGCTCCAATCATCCGTCGAAGCCGTTCGCCGGCGACAGCCTGTATGCCTTCAGACATGTTTTTCATGCCCAAGAGAAAGAGGCCGAAACCGCCGATAATCTGAAATATCATTTGTGCGCTCATCAAAGACTCTGCTCAAATATTTAGGAAAAAGATATAGACAAATACAAGACGACAAAAGGCGATTATCGCTGATGGTTATACCCTCGAAGGGCGATCAAGTCAAGAACGAAGGCATGAAAATACCGATTCAGTGCCATTTTTGTTCGTTTATGGTGACTTGAACAGAGCCGCCTTTGAGGAACGGTTTTTACGGCAAGGCGATAGTTATTCATTGAGATGGGCATCTGGCCTCGCTAAAGATTGGATTGCCGCCAGTTTATGCAAAAAAGTGGAACACATACAAATACAAAAAGAATTTTCGATAAGCAGACACGCCGTGCGTGAAATTTTGTTCTGTCGCTCATGCGGCTTTTTGCATTGATTTCCAGTAAGCCTCCCCTTGATTGCTGTAATAGACGCTGGCCAAGGCCATCCCCGATTCGGCATTGTCTTTGTCCCACCTC
>JAAYQH010000354.1 GCA_012519365.1 Planctomycetota bacterium
CCTGACGGTGTCGCTGCTGAGACACTGGACGCCGCGAAATATTCGGATGATGGTGCAGACGCTGATTATTGCATTTTATGTGATTATTGTCGATTTAATTCTCAAGGCCTACTGGCCGGAGATGAGCCGCAATCTTGGGCCGTATGTGGGTTTGATTATCACCAATTGCATTATCATGGGACGATGTGAGGCGTTTGCCGGTACGAATCCGCCCAAAGCGGCATTTCTGGACGGGCTTTTCAGCGGCTTGGGGTATTCGTTTGTCCTGCTGCTGATTGCGGTCCCCCGTGAGCTGCTGGGTATGGGGACAATTCTGGGGGTGAATATGCCGTATTTTTCAAGCCCATACTGGGATCAATGGATTATTATGGTCATGCCGCCGGGGGCGTTTTTCATGCTGGCGTCGATGTTGTGGCTCTTTCGATCCTTCGGCACCAAGGAGGCGAAGAAATGAGTGGTATCGGGCAGGAACTTTGGATGGCGGTGGTAACGTGTTTTGCGGCCATTTTTACGCAGAACATTCTGTTGACGACATTTTTGGGGATGTGTCCGTTTACCAGCGTCTCCCGTGAGGTTAAAACGGCTGCTGGGCTGGGCGGCGCGGTGATTTTTGTTATGACGTGTACGTCGCTGCTGAATTGGCTGGCGTATCATTATGTGCTGGTGTGGCTGGATCTGGAATTTTTCCGGTTTATTCTGTTTATTATCATCATTGCCGCGTTCGTGCAGCTGGTGGAAATGGCAATTGACCGCTATGCCCCGAAATTGTATCAAGCGCTGGGGATTTTTCTGCCGTTGATTACCGTCAATTGCGCAATTCTGGGGGTGTCGCTGTTTATGGTGATTCGCAAGTACTCGTTTCTCGTTACCCTAGGTTATGGTTTTGGCAGCGGGGTAGGGTGGTTGCTGGCTATTTTGGCGATGGCTGGTATCCGTCAGCGACTCAATGAGTCGCGCGTGCCGGCGGGACTGCGCGGGCCGGGCATTACCCTGATTATTGCCGGCTTGATGGCACTGGCTTTTGTGGGCTTTACCGGAGTTTTGAGCTAAAGGACTGGGACGTGGTCAGCTTTTTGATGACAACGCTTATTGTCAGTCTTATCGCTGCGGCGTTGGCCTTGGCCTTGGTGGTGGTCGAGCGTTTTATCGCCAATTACGGTCAGTGCACTATCACGCTTAACAGCAAACGCACGATCACCGTCGAAGGCGGCAAGTCGCTGTTGTCGGTTTTGCAGGCGGAAAAGATTTTTATTCCCAGTGCCTGCGGGGGGCGTGGGACATGCGGCTTTTGCAAGGTCAAGGCTCTTGAGGGCGCAGGGTCGATTTTGCCGACGGAAACGCCGTTTATGACCAAGGATGAAATTGCCGATCATGTCCGTTTGTCCTGCCAGGTCAAGGTGCGTGGTGATTTGGCGATTGAAATTCCCGAGGCACTTTTTAATGTTCAGGAATATACAGCCCGCTGTGCGAACATTGAGGATTTAACGTATGATATGAAACGGTTCCGATTTGACCTGATCGAGCCGGACACAATGGATTATGTGCCCGGCCAATATGTGCAGATGCTTTGTCCTCGCTACAAGGGCAACAGCGAAGAGGTTTATCGCGCTTATTCTATTGCCTCTGACCCGAACGAAAAAAGAGTCCTTGAATTAATCATTCGTCGTGTGCCAAACGGTATCTGTACGACGTGGTGTTTTGAATACCTCAAAGAAGGCCAGACGGTTAAACTGAATGGCCCCTATGGGGAGTTTCGGCTCAGTGATTCTGATGCGCCGATGGTATTTGTCGCCGGCGGCAGCGGGATTGCGCCGTTTGTGTCGATTCTGCATCAGATGAAACACAACCATAGCCAGCGAGAAGCGGTATTTTTCTTCGGCGGCAACACGGTACGCGATTTATGTTTGCTTGAAGAGATGAAACAATTTGAAAAGGCACTGCCGCATTTTACCTTTGTGCCGGTAGTCGCCCGCCCAGAGCCGGACAGCGGCTGGAACGGTCAAACCGGTCTGGTAACTGAGGCGGTTCAACGAAGATACACTGATTTGAGCGGCCATGAGGGATATTTGTGCGGCAGCCCGGGTATGATTGAGGCATCCATTAAAGTGTTTACTTCGCTGGGGATGCCCGAAGATAAGATATATTATGACAAATTTGCATAAGAACCGGTATCAATGACGGCAGTTTTTGCACGCCGGTTTCAAAAGTAAGGGAATCCCTATGAAAATGTCGCCGCAGGACAAAAAACTTGATCAGATGCTGCGGTCGTCAACATTGGTGGCCGGCGGTTTTATGGGAACCGACACCCGTA